>NZ_JBEXUE010000821.1:0-2470 GCF_040614275.1 Streptosporangium sp. NPDC006013 | reverse complement strand
GGCTGGACACGCGGCCGGAGGTGACCTGGAAGGGCTCGGGGCGGCCGTCGGGGCGCAGCGCGATGACCTCGCCGTCGAGAACCAGGTCGCTGCCGCGGCCGCGGCCGGCTCCATGGCGGCGGCGTCGGCGCTGCTGGGAGAGGCACTGCGATCGTGGCGCGGGGAACCGCTACAGGACATCCCGTCGGAGACGCTGCGACGGGAGGTCGCGCCCGTGCTGGCCGAGCGCAGGCTGGACGCGCTCCAGTCCCGCATCGAGGCCGACCTTGCGCTGGACCGCCACGAGGAGGTGCTCCCCGAGCTGCGGAGGCTGACCACCGCGCATCCGCTCCGGGAGCGGTTCTGGGCACAGCGGATGCTGGCGCTGTACCGGTCGGGACGCCAGGCCGAGGCCCTGCGCTGCCACCACTCCGTCAGGGAGATCCTCGCCGAGGAACTCGGCGTCGATCCCGGCGCGGAACTGCGGGAGCTGCACCAGCGGATTCTCAACAACGATCCCGCACTCACCGCCAAGGGCCCCTCCGGCAATCTCCCCAGCGAGATGACGACCTTCGTGGGCAGGGAACGGCAGCTCACCGACGCCGGGCGGCTACTGGAGACCAGCCGCCTGGTCACGCTGACCGGGGTGGGCGGGGTGGGCAAGACCCGGCTGGCGCTGCGGCTGGCCGCACAGGTGTCGCCCGCCTTCCCGGACGGGGTGTGGATCGCCGACCTCGCCCCGCTGACCGAGCCCGAACTGCTCGACCGGACGGTGGCGCAGGCTCTCGGAATCCGCGACCAGTCCGCGCGCCCCTGCGTGGACATCCTGATCGAGCATCTGCGTGACAGCAGGACGTTGCTGGTGCTGGACAACTGCGAGCACATGGTGAAGGCGGCGGCGACGTTGGTGACCGCGCTCCTGCGCGCGGTGCCCGGTCTGCGGGTGCTGGCCACCAGCCGGCAGCGGCTCGGCGTCCAGGGCGAGCACGTCCTGCCGGTGCCACCCCTCGCCGTACCGCCCATGACGCCGGTGAGTGAGGACGTCGAGCCGCCGCTGATCCGCTACGAGGCGGTGACGCTGCTGGCCGACCGCGCCGCGGCCTCGGCCCCGGACTTCCGGATCACGCGACACAACCGCGGTGTCGTCGCGCAGCTGTGCGGGCGGCTGGACGGTGTCCCGCTGGCCATCGAGCTGGCGGCGGTCCGGCTGGGGACGCTCTCGGCAGAGGAGATCCTCGACCGGCTCGACGACCGGTTCCGGCTGCTGGCCGACAACGACGCCGGGAACACGCCCCGCCATCACCGGACTCTGGGAGGCGTCGTCGACTGGAGCCACGACCTGTGCACCGAGCACGAGCGGCTGCTCTGGGCACGGCTGTCGGTCTTCTCCGGCGGGTTCGACCTGGAGGCGGCCGAGGCGGTGTGCTCCGGTGCGGGCATCGACCGCCACGACGTCATCGACGTTCTGGCGGCCCTGGCGCACAAGTCGATCCTGGTCGTGAGCACCCGGGGCGGCAGGACGCGTTACAGCCTGCTGGAGACCATCCGCCAGTACGGCAGGCAGCGTCTGGTCGACCTCGGTCAGGAGACCGCGGTGCGGCGACGCCACCGTGACCACTACCGGAGCACCGTCGCACGGGCCGCGGCCGACTGGTGCGGCCCCCGCGAGGTCGAGTGGCTGTCGCGGCTGCGGCAGGAACTGCCGAACCTCCGGACGGCACTGGACTTCTGCGTCACCGAGCCCGGCGAGGCCCGGAGCGGGCTGGAGATCACCGCCAACCTCACCCGGACCCGGTTCTGGTTCTTCAGCAGCACCATCGGCGAGGGTCGCCACTGGCTGGAGCGCGGGCTCGCGCTCTCTCCGCGCCCGCCGGACCCGCTCCAGATCGGCGCGGTGGCCCTGGCCGCCTGGATCGCCCTCTGCCAGGGCGACAAGCGGGGCGCCGAGAAGTTCCTGACCCACTGCCGCCGCCTGACCTCGCGATTCCCCGATGGTGACGCCCCCGCCGCCGTCACCTACGTCGAGGGCGCCCAGGCGCTGCTCATCCACGGCGATCCGCGGTCCATCCCGCTGCTGGCGAAGGCGAGGGACCGGTTCCTGGCGGACGGCGCGACCGGTGACGCCCACATGGCGACGATGCTCTGGGCCATGGCCTGCGCCTTCCTCGGGGACCGGGATACCGCCGTCGTCGCCGGTGACGCCTACCTGGCCGACGCCGAGGCACACGGCGGGGCCTGGGCCTACTCCTGGGGGCTGTGGGGCCTCGGTCTCGCGGAGTTGCGGCACGGCGACCTGGTACGGGCCGCCGCGCTTTTCCGCGACTCGCTGCGCCGCCAGCACGACATCGACGACCGCTGGGGGCCCGTGTGGGGCCTTGAGACGCTCGCCTGGGCCATCGCCCAGCTGCCCCTGGGCGGTACCGCGGTCGGCACCGGCGTCAACACCCCTCCCGGCTTCGCGGCCAAGGTCATCGAGAAGCTGCGCGAGGCC
>NZ_JBEXUE010000820.1:0-2484 GCF_040614275.1 Streptosporangium sp. NPDC006013 | reverse complement strand
GGTCGGCACGCGGGTCTCGACTCTGCAGGAGCTGAAGGACCTCTACCTGACCCCCGCGGTGCCGGCGCAGGCACCCGCCCGCCGCACCGGCCGCGCGCCGCACTCGCCCATCGCCCGCCGCAGTGGGGGCCGCACCGCCGCCCAGGGGCGAGAGCTTCGACTGACCGGCCCAACCTCTTCGAGGCTCTTCGGGTGCTTCGCATTGCGCCGGCTGCTCACTCTCTCAGGTCTAGAATCTCGCCCGGCATCAACCGGATGCCTCCGGCGGGGGCACTCGGCTCCGGGATGATCGACGTTGCATCATGAAGGCCATAGGTGGTTGAGGTGGAAGCCGGATCTTCCCGTCTGCCACGTCCCAGGCAAGCCCAACATCTCGACTTCTCCGGATCAAGGCCGTCTGTGGCCGTTGGCATCCCATGGCCGAGGAACGTCTACCGGCTGATGTACACGCGAAGACGGCCTTGATCCTCCGTCCCCGAGCTGTTGCCCCTCCGGGGTGGGACGAGGCAGACGGGAAGATCCGGCGGAGGAAGTGTGCGCGTTCGTGCATGATCCGGAGCGTGATCACGTGCCACGGGCGTGTCAGATCTCAAGGGAAATGGCGGGGAATCACGGGGAGTCGTAGATCAGAAATGAAAAAGTCCCCGCACCGCGTTTACACTGGTGAGAGGGCTTTTTCTGCTGGTATGGCAGGTGCAGGACTTAAATCTGCGTAGGCTGAGCTGACGGTTTTATAGATCTTCGACTTTCGCCATCCCTGTGCAGAGGCGTGCATCGCCGCAATTGCTTCGCCTCCCCGAGGAGATCAAGATATCGTCCTCGCGATCACCCACGTATGGCCGACGTTATAGGTGCCTAACCTATTGGAGCTCGCTAGGGATAGGACTCCGGCGACCGACTCTCGCCGGAAGATCGAGTTCGCCTTCGTGATCAGAAGATCGTAGATCTCCACCACACCGTATGGCATAGGGCGCAGGCGAACCGCTATCCCGATGGGCGTTTTCTTTAAGGAAAGTCATTGGGAACGAATCGCGCCGAGCCCTAGTAGGAACGTTGAATCAAGAATGCCGGATTCGCCGGGAAACTCGGTTGAGTGCCTCACTCAACGCGGAGTGAGCTGCTGCGCTACAGCTTCAAGCCATCGGGCTAGGTCGCTGACCTTGGTGCCCCGTAGCAGCACGCCCGCCTCGGCGTGAGCGGACGTGCCCCCCGGAGTGAGGTTCGCCGAACCGATATATGCGATATTGCTGTCGGCCATGACCACCTTGAAGTGGATGCCCAGCCCACTCTCATCCCAGGAACGGACAGACAGCCGTTCGCTAGCGGTGCCGGCTGCCTTCCGCAACACGGCGACCGCATCGATGTTGAAATCCGAACGAGAAGGTGAAGCGCATGCTAGTCCCCGTGTGATCACGAGAGTAGAGCCGCCTGATTTCAGCAGCGCTTTCACGTAGGGAGCGAGCACTTCGATGAATGACGCGTGTAGATATGGCGCGGCGATTACTAAGCGACTCCGGGCTTGCTCGGCGACAGCGCGTATCGTCGTCCCAGTGTCGAGAGGGAGGCCAGGCCCTCCATGATCACGCGTCATCAATCCAAGAGTCGTTTTGAAGAAGGCGGGCACAGTCAGGACGAGATCCCAGCTCTCCTCCACGGCCATTACGGTCATGGCGTGTGCCTGAGCCAAAAGGAGAGGAGCCGTGTGGGTAACTTGCCCTTTCTGATCTAGAACGCCCGCGTGGATCAGCACAGGTGAGACAAGGCGTCGATCTGTCACTGCGCTACCGATCAGCTCGACAATCCCATCGCCGGTGCCCGCAGCTGCCGCGAAGTTGGTCGCGGCAGCTGCGATATCGACCGACTTCTGGGCCTGATGGTAGAGAGCGACCAGTGGTCTTAGCGGCTCCAGTATCCGTGCCACCGCTGTACTTCCTCGTGATCGGCATGGACTGAGCCGTCAAGTGGGGGGAGTGTGCCGAATAGGAGATTGCGGTCGAGGACGGTGTTGAACCGAGTGCAAGCAACTTCTGAAATGTGGAGACAGGCGGCACATGCTCCGCCGAAATCTCGACGACAAGGGGGATCGAATACGCATCGCTTTTCTGCGTCTAGCTCACGCAAAGCGTCTTCTAGATCGAAGCGATATACGTGCTCTAGTCCGCCGAGTGTAAATTCACTTCGCGTGTTGGCGTAAATAAGGAAAGCGCAGTTAGTAGGGAATAGGAACTCGGCGAGCGAGTCGACGTTGAGTCCGCATCTGGAGGCGAGAGCCTTCATAGTGCGGTGAGCTATCGAGTGGACGAGCCCCAGAACCGCTTTCGTGATGGGATTCTCGGGAGTACTGAAAGCGTCGGTTACTGGGGCAGCGACTCTATAGAACCATTTCTGGGCGTCCCTCTGTGTGCTGATGACGGGATCGACGATGACACCCGAATCGGTCAACCATTGGATCACCTTGAGCTTGTCCAGTTGGAACAGGAGCCC
>NZ_JBEXUE010000819.1:0-2496 GCF_040614275.1 Streptosporangium sp. NPDC006013 | reverse complement strand
ACTCGATCATGCGCAGTGTCTGCCGGAGCGCGCCCTCGGGGCGGTACTGATCGTCGATGAAGACCGGCAGCACCTGGAGGTTCACCCCGCCCTCGCGCAGCTGCGGCAGCCAGCGCTCGCGGAAGAACGACGCCCACCGGGCAGGGGGTCTGGCGGTGACGGCCATCAGCAGGTCGTTGTGGGTATCGGCGACCACGGAGTCGCGGTGGAGGTCGGCGGACACGGCGGGCCCTTCTGCGCGTACGGCTCTCGTTCGCCACGACGGTATCGGCACTTCACCCCCCGCGCCTCGCGAGGGGGCATGGGTCAGCGCGCGAAGTGGAAGGCGTCCGGGTCCGGGGCGCCGGTGATGCGGCGGTAGGCGGTCGTCGTGCCCGGCCAGTTGTTGGTGACCCGACCGGCCGCGTTCTTGTACCAGCTCGTGCAGCCCGCCTGCCAGACCATGCGCTCCATGGCCGTCTCCAGGCTCCGTCGCCAGGTGGCCATCGTCTCCGGCCTGACCTCCATCGGCCCGTGCGCGACCAGCTGCGGCAGGCAGCCCATGATGTACCGGACCTGGCACTCGATCATGAAGACGATCGAGCTGTGGCCGAGGTTGGTGTTGGGGCCGTACAGCAGGAACAGGTTGGGGAAGTGCGGCACGGCGATGCCCAGGTACGCCTCCGCGCCGTCCTTCCACTCCTCGGCCAGGTGCCGGCCGTCGCGCCCGGTGACCTGGATGGGGACCAGGAAGTCGGAGGTCTCGAAGCCGGTCGCGTAGACGATCGCGTCGGCCTCGCGGAGTCCGGCGGCGGTTTCCACCCCGCCGGGGACGATCCGGGTGATCCGGTCGGTGACGACGTCCACGTTGGGGCGGGTCAGCGCGGGATAGAACTTGCTGTCGGCGACGATCCGCTTGCAGCCGACCGGGTAGTCCGGGGTCAGCTTGGCCCGCAGCACCGGGTCGGGGACCTGGTCGTGCAGGTGTTCCAGGGCGCGCTTGCGGAGCGGGTCGGAGCTCCAGCCTCCGGCCAGGGCCGGGTAGAGGGTGATCTCCGCGTACCGGTAGATCCACTCGCGGTAGGCGCGCTGCAGGAAGGGCACGTAGCGGAAGGCGGCCCTGGCGCCGGAGCCGAAGACGGCGTCCGCCTTGGGGATCACCCAGTTGGGGGTCCGCTGGAAGACGTCCAGGTGATCGGCTACCTCGGCGACCTTCGGGATCAGCTGCGCCGCCGAGGACCCGCTGCCGATCACGGCCACCCGCCGGCCCGTCAGATCGACGGAGTGGTCCCAGCGGGCGGAGTGGAAAGCCGCGCCATTAAACGTCGACATTCCCGGAATGTCGGGCAGTCGGGGCTGGTTGAGCTGTCCCACCGCCGACACCACCACGTCGAACAACTCGTCCCCGGCCGCGGTGCGGACCCGCCACTTCCCCAGCGACTCCTCGAAGGTGGCGGCGACGACCGCGGTGTTCAGCCGGAGGCGGGATCGCACGCCGTACTTGTCGGCGCACCTCTCCAGGTAGCCCAGGATCTCCGGCTGCTCGGGAAAGCGGCGCGTCCAGCTGGAGTACTTCTCGAAGGAGAAGGAGTACAGGTGCGAGGGGATGTCGCAGCCCGCCCCCGGATAGGTGTTGTCGCGCCAGGTGCCCCCGACGTTGTCCCCCTTCTCGAAGATCGTGTACGAGCGGATGCCGGCCTTCTCCAGCTGGATGGCCATGCACAGCCCGCCGAATCCGGCGCCGATGATCGCGATCTTCGGACTCATGCGTACGCCTCCGGGTCGGTGTTGTCGCGGCAGCGGTCCCCGATGCCGGCAAGGATCAGGCGCCGGTAGACGTCCTCAAGCTCCAGTTGCCGCCTGCGTCCACGTCTCCCCAACTCCACACCTCTTCATATGCGACAAGTACTGGAATAAATACTGGAATCCGCTGCTCCCCCATGGGTCAGTATCCACTTACATTAGGTGATCCGTTCGCGCCGGGGAATAGGCCGATAGTCTGCGCGGGTGCCTACGCTTGCCGACATCGTCACAGAGTTGGAATCCCGCTACGACCCACGCTGGGCGGAGTCGTGGGACGCGGTCGGACTCGTCTGCGGAGACCCCGCCGCGGAGGTACGCAGGATCCTGTTCGCGGTCGACCCGGTGGCCGCCGTCGCCGACGAGGCCCTCGACTGGGGCGCCGACCTCATCGTCACCCACCACCCGCTCTACCTGCGCGGCACCACGAGCGTCGCGGCCACCACCTTCAAGGGCCGCCTGATCCACAAGCTGATCAAGAACGATGTCGCGCTCTTCACCGCCCACACCAACGCCGACGTCGCCGATCCCGGCGTCTCCGACGCGCTCGCCCGCGCCGTCGGCCTGACCGGCCCGCTCGTCCCGCTCATGCCCGCGGCCGACGACCCCAGGCGCGGCCTGGTCGGTGTGGAGGCTCCGCCCGCGCCGCCGTACAAGAACTATCTGGCCTGGCTGTCCCGCCAGGACCGCGCCGCCGCGAAGGATGCCTGGGACCGG
>NZ_JBEXUE010000818.1:0-2502 GCF_040614275.1 Streptosporangium sp. NPDC006013 | reverse complement strand
GGTCGGCGCGACGGCGGCCGGGCTGGGCGACGCGGACCTGACGGCGATCTTCGCGCACCTCACCGTGACCGGTCCCGCGGGGACGGCCCGGGACACGGAGCGGAGCGACCAGCGGGGCCGTACAGGCGTGGAGAGGATAAACCCGGCCACGGTCCCCGCCACCAACGGGCGCTACTCGCACGCCACCAGGGCGGGGAACCTGCTGTTCGTCTCCGGGCAGGTGGCCCTGGACGGGGAGGGGAAGGTGGTCGGCGAGGGGGACATGACGCGCCAGTCCGAGTACGTGATGGACCAGCTGTCACGCGTCCTCGCCGATCAGGGCTGCACGTTCGACGACGTGACCCACATCCGGACCTTTCTCATCGACATGTCGCTGTTGCCGGAGTACGGGGCCGTGCGCGGGCGCCATATCACCGGCGCGCCCCCGGCCAGCACGACGGTGGAGGTGTCGCGGCTGTTCTCGCCGGGGCTGCTCATCGAGGTGGACGTGATCGCCGCCGTCCCGGCGGGACGGTATTAGGCCAGGGGGCCGGTGACCGTCTCGGCGGCGGCGACGACCGCGTTGCCCGCGACGAGCCCGACCACCGCCTCGATCTCCGGTGCGAGGAAGCGGTCGGGTCCCGGGCCGGGGACGGCCTGGCGCAGGGCGGCCACCACGGCTCCGGTCGCCGGGGCGGGACGCAGCGGGGCGCGCAGGTCCAGGGCCCGCGCGGCGGTGAGGATCTCCACCGCGAGCACCCGGGTGAGGCCGTCCACCGAGCGGCGCAGTTTGCGCGCGGCCGACCAGCCCATGGAGACGTGGTCCTCCTGCATGGCGGAGCTCGGGATCGAGTCGACGCTCGCGGGCACGGCCAGGCGCTTGAGCTCGGAGACCACCGCCGCCTGGGTGTACTGGGCGATCATGTGACCGGAGTCGACACCGGGATCGTCGGCGAGGAAGGCCGGTAGGCCGTGGCTGCGTGCCACGTCCAGCATGCGGTCGGTGCGGCGTTCGGAGATGCTCGCCATGTCCGCGACCGCGATGGCGAGGAAGTCGAGCACGTAGCCGACGGGGGCGCCGTGGAAGTTGCCGTTGGACTCCACCCGGCCGTCGGCCAGGACCACCGGGTTGTCGATCGCCGAGGCGAGCTCCCGTCCGGCGACCGAGGCGGCGTGCGCCAGGGTGTCACGGGCGGCGCCGGCGACCTGCGGGGCGCACCGCAGGGAGTAGGCGTCCTGGACGCGGGTACAGGTGCCGTCCCGGTGGGAGTCCATGATCTGCGAGTCCGCGAGCAGCGCCCTGAGGTTGGCGGCGCTGGCCGCCTGCCCGGGGTGCGGGCGCAGGGCCTGCAGGTCGGCGGCGAAGACGCGGTCGGTGCCCAGCAGCGCCTCCACGCTCATGGCCGCGCCGATGTCGGCGGTCCTGAACAGGCGGGCGAGGTCGTCCATGGCCAGGATGAGCATGCCGAGCATGCCGTCGGTGCCGTTGATGAGCGCGAGCCCCTCCTTGGCCACCAGTTCGACGGGCTCGATGCCCGCCTGCTTGAGCGCCTCCGCGGCGTCGGCCCGCTCTCCGGCGGCGTCCCGGACGACGCCCTCACCCATGATCGTGAGGGCCACGTGGGAGAGCGGCGCGAGGTCGCCGGAGCAGCCGAGGCTGCCGTACTCGTGCACGACGGGGGTGATCCGCGCGTTGAGCAGGCTCTCCAGCACCTTGGCCGTCTTCGGGCGTACGCCGGTGTGACCGGTGGCCAGGGTGTGCAGGCGCAGCAGCATCATCGCGCGGGTCACCTCGACCTCGACCTCGGGGCCGGACCCGGCGGCGTGCGAGCGGACGAGGGATCGCTGCAGCTGTGCGCGGAGCGCCGGGTCGATGTGCCGGGTGGCCAGGGCGCCGAACCCGGTCGAGACGCCATAGGCGGGGGTAGGGCTCTCGGCCAGCTCGTCCACGCGCGTGCGGGCCGCGGCCATGGCCGCCACGGCGTCGTCGGTGAGTCGCACGGGGGCACCGTGCCTGGCGACCTCTACGACCTGCTCGAAGCTCAGCGGCTCCGGTCCGACGTTCACGACCTCGTTGTCGCGCATGCTGTCACTCTCTCGCGTAGGTTGAACTTGGTAACTGGTGAACCCATTGCTGGCTCCTTACATCTCACGATACCGGTACCGCTCGGTTTGGGGAGTGGCCGGGTATTCGCTAGAGTTCTCGCAGTGAGTCCGGGCAGGCCCCGGGGGCACGCGGAAGTGGCTCAGTGGTAGAGCATCACCTTGCCAAGGTGAGGGTCGCGGGTTCGAATCCCGTCTTCCGCTCGGAAGGGACTCAGGTCCCCCACTCGGTGGAGTGGCCGAGAGGCGAGGCAACGGCCTGCAAAGCCGTGTACACGGGTTCAAATCCCGTCTCCACCTCTGGTTCGCAGCGAGGACGATTAGCTCAGCGGGAGAGCGCTTCCCTGACACGGAAGAGGTCACAGGTTCAATCCCTGTATCGTCCACCACCGCTCATGGCAGCCATGAGCAGATCACCGC
>NZ_JBEXUE010000817.1:0-2527 GCF_040614275.1 Streptosporangium sp. NPDC006013 | reverse complement strand
GGCCCGGCGATCGAGCGCCGGGCCTGGGGTGGGAGCCGTGTTCGAGGGCTTTCAGCCCATGTGGATCGCGGCGCCCTCGCTCTTGCGGCCCGCCCTGACGAAGAGCGCGAGCAGCGCCGCGAGGACGGCCACCCCGGTGCTGACCGTGAAGCCGAGGTGCATGCCGTCCAGGAAGGACGAGTGCACGACGCCGGTGATGGCCTGCATGATCGGCTCGGGCGTGCCGGGGGCCGCACCGGCTTGGGCGTAGGAGGCACCCTGCTTGACCAGTTCCATCTGCTCGGCGGGGAGTTCCGGGAGCTTGGCGGCCGTCCAGTAGCCGGGAAGCACGTCGGCCACCTTGGCCGCGACGATCGCGCCGAGCACCGCGGTGCCCATCGAGCCTCCGACCTGCATCGCCGACTGCTGCACGCCGCCCGCCACGCCGCTGAGCTCCTCCGGGGCGTTGCCCACGATGATCTCGGTGGCACCGACCATCACCGGGGAGAGGCCGAAGGCGAGCAGCACGAACGGGATCGCGCTGTCGACGTAACCCGCGTCCATGCCCAGGCGGGAGAGGAGGAACATGGCCACGGCCGTGATCAGCATGCCCGCCGAGATCGTGATCTTCGGGCCGAGTCTGCCGATCGCCAGGCCCGCCAGCGGTGAGGCGACGATCATGCCCGCGCTCATCGGGAGCATCCGCATACCCGAGTCGAGCGGCGACAGGCCGTGCACGCCCTGGAAGTAGAAGGTGAGGAAGAACATCGCGCCGAACATCGAGAACGCCACCAGCACCATCAGCACCGTGCCGATCGCGACCGAGGCGTTGCCGAACAGGCTGAGCGGGATGAGCGGCTCGGCGGCCTTGGTCTGCCAGTAGACGAACGCGGCGCCGAGCACCACGGCACCGGCCAGGAAGCCGAGCGTCCTGGTGTCGCCCCAGCCGTACTCGGGGGCCTTGATGATCGCCCAGACCATGCAGAACATGGCGCCGGAGAGCAGGACCACGCCGAGCCAGTCGATCCTGGACAGCGAGGCCGCCCTGCTCTCCTTGATCACCAGAAACCCGACGGCCAGGGCGACGATACCGACCGGGACGTTGATGAAGAAGACCGACTGCCAGTTGACGTGCTCCACCAGCAGGCCGCCGACGATGGGGCCGGCGGCGCTGGACAGGCCGATCACCGCGCCCCAGACGCCGATCGCCATGTTCAGCTTCTCCGCGGGGAAGGCCGCGCGGAGCAGGGCCAGGGCCGCGGGCTGCAGCAGGGCGCCGAAGAGCCCCTGCAGGACGCGGAAGGCGATCAGCCAGGCGATGGAGTCGGACAGGCCGATGGCCAGGGAGGTGAGCGCGAAGCCCGCGATGCCGATCACGAAGATCCGCTTGTGCCCGAACAGGTCACCGAGCTTGCCGGCGGTGATCAGGAACACGGCGAGCGCGAGCAGGTAACCGCTGGTCACCCACTGCAGGTCGGCGAGGGAGGCGTTGAGCTCCTTGCCGATCACCGGGTTGGCGATGGCGACGACGGTGCCGTCGAGCATCACCATCATCACGCCGAGGGAGACCGCCAGCAGCGTCAGCCACGGGTGCCCCTGCCTGGATGATCTGCCCGGATCCGGTGGTGGTGGTGTCGTGGCCACCGTCTTGGCCTGCGCCATGGAAGGGTCCCCCCTGTGATCTTTCGTCCGCCCCCGCATGGGACGTCAACCCGAGGTAATTTATGGCAGTCCCTGACAAGTGACAAATTCTATTATGAGGCAGCACATGACTTATGGCAGACTGTGAACTATACGTTTCGAGGTGGTGACGAGCATGCGTCGGCCAGGCCTTCGCGAGCGCAAGAAGCAGAAGACCCGGATGGCACTGATCGACGCCGCCCTCTCCCTCTTCCTTGAGCAGGGATACGAGGCGACGACCGTCGACCAGATCGCCGCGGCCGTGGACGTCTCTCCGCGCACGTTCTTCCGCTACTTCGCCACCAAGGAGGACGTGGCCCTGTCCCTGGCCGCCGACGGGCAGGAGACCATGCTCGCCGAGCTGGCCACCCGCCCGGCTGACGAGGCGCCGTTCACCGCGCTCTCACACGCCGTGCGCGCGATGGTCACCATGCTCCAGGAGGGGGATCTCGACGACACCGCCAGGTTCCTCAGGGCCCGCGAAGTGATCGACAGCACCCCCGCCCTCTTCGCGGGAAGCGTGCGCCGGCTGGTGGAGAACGAGCGGCGGATGATCGCCGAGATCAGCAGGCGCCAGGGCACCGGCCCCGACGACCTCCTGCCCCACTTCGTGGTGGCGCTCTTCACCGCCGTCGCCCGGGTCGGCTTCGAGCTCTGCGAGCCCGCCGACATCAACGACGTCAAGGCCCTCGCCGCCCGCCTGGAGTCGACCATCGCCCTGGCCGAACGCTCCCTGCGCCCCGGCTGGGACCGCCCCGGGCACCCGGTCTAGGTCCTGTCCTGCGGATCTTTTGCCTACTGCGGTCGGTCAGGCGGCGCCTCGCCGCGTTGTCGTCGGTCACCGCAGCACGCTGCGGCTCCCTCCTCC
>NZ_JBEXUE010000816.1:0-2551 GCF_040614275.1 Streptosporangium sp. NPDC006013 | reverse complement strand
GCGAGTCCTCCGGGCGAGGCGCCGGACCTCCCCAGCCGCTCGGAGAGCCGTACGGATTCGGCGTTCCGCTCTGCCGGCGGCCCGGCGCGCGGTGGCAGACTGAACCGTGTTCGACGTGGATCCGAGCGGGCGGGAGCCGGGATGGGTACGGAGGAACGGATCGAACGGGCCGGGTTGCTCCACGAGCGCGCGATCTTCGGCGGCGAGGTCGACGCGCTGGTGATGGCCGAGCGGGAACTGGACGCGGTCGAGGCCGACCTGGCTCTGGCCCGCGGCAAGGTGGCGCAAGCGCGTTCCCTCGCGGAGGGAGACGAGGACCCGCAAGGGCTACCGCTCCTGGAGCGCGCGGCACGGCTCTACCGGACGCTCGGCGACTCGCGCGGCGAGGGCGAGGCGCTGCTCTGGACCGCCCTCTTCCACCAGGTGGTCCGCCGCGACGACGACACCGCGGTGCCGATCCTTGAACGCTCGTACGAGCTGGCGACGCGGATCGGCGACAGGATGACGATGTCCTACGCGATCCGGCACTTGGGCATCGCCGAACACACCGCGGGCCGGTTGGAGGTGGCACGGGAGCGCCTGGAGGAGTCGGTACGGCTCCGCCGGGAGCTCGGCTTCCTGCCCGGCGTCGCCGCGAATCTGGTCGGGCTGTGCTACATCGCCCTCGCGCAGGGCCATCGCGACGACGCGCTCGCCCTGGTCGAGGAGGCGGGCACGCTCGCCGAGGCGACTGGCGCGAAGGCCGTCCTGCGCCAGGCCGAGGAGGCACGCGGGCAGCTGTAGGCCGTCCTGCGCCAGGCCGAGGAGGCACGCGGGCAGCTGTAGGCCGTCTCGCCGGGGTCCGGCCCCTGGCGGGCGAGGCCGGGGTGACGGCCCGCGATCTCGACTGTCTTCCACGACCGGGCATGTTTGCTATGTTTAGTAAATGGTGAATATGTCATCGACGCTCCCGCTGCGGGGATGTGCCCTGTACTACGCCGACAGCGGTGGCGACGGTGTGCCGCTGGTGTTCTCGCACGGAGCCGGGGCCGATCACGTGATGTTCGACGCCCAGAGCGAGCACCTGCGCGCCCGGGGATACCGGGTCGTCACCTGGGACATGCGCGGCCACGGCCGCTCTCGCCCGGCCGGCGTTCCGTTCACCGCCGAGCAGGCGATCGCGGACCTGTGCGCGCTCATCGAGCACCTCGCGCTCGACCGGCCGGTGCTCGTGGGACAGTCCCTCGGCGGCAACCTCGGCCAGGCGGTCGTCCGGCGGCATCCGGACCTCGCCCGGGCGCTGATCGTCATCGACTCGGCGTGGAACACCGGGCCGCTGTCATGGACGGAGCGCCTGCTGCTGAAGGTGGCCGCGCCGAGCCTGTCGATGATTCCGGCCGGCCGCCTTCCCGGCGTGATGGCCGAGGCCTCCGCGGTGACGGAGGGCGCGCGGGCGGATGCGCGGCGGGCGTTCTCCCTGCTGTCGAAGCGGGAGTTCGTCCAGGTGTGGCGGGCGACCGTCGAACTCCTCGACCCGGACCCCGGCTACCGTACGCCGGTGCCGCTGTGCCTGATCCGCGGCGAGCGAGACCGTACCGGCAACATCGCCTCGGCCATGCGCGGGTGGGCCGCGGCGGAAGGCGTCCAGGAGGTGGTCATCCCCGGCGCGGGCCACATCGCCAACCAGGACGACCCGCACGCGGTGAACGCGGCGATCGAGGCGTTCCTGCGTACGCTCCCGGACTCGGGGCGGGCACGGCGGTGAGCGCGACCAGGCGTAGCGCGTTCATCACCTCGGTGGGTGACCTGCTGGCCTCATGGAACCTCCCGCACGCGACCGGTCGCGTCTACGGGCTGCTCCTGATGACCGAGGAGCCGGCCTCTCTCGACGCGATCGCCGCAGAGCTCGACCTGAGCAAGGGCGCGGTGAGCACCGCGGTGCGGCAGCTGAACTCCTGGGGACTCGCCAAGGTGATCCCGCAGCCCGGCAGCCGCAGGCTCCTGGTGGAGGCCACCGGAGGGATCGAGTCACTGCTGGAGGCCAGCCACGCGCGGGCCAGAACCCTGATCGCCGCCCTGCGCGACGGTGAGGCCCTGCTGGGTCCGGGCCCCGCGCAGGACCGGCTCCAGGACGTGATCGGGCTGTTCGCCGGCTATGTCGACGTCGGGAGCCAGTTGCTCGACAGACACCGCCGCTAGCCGTCTCGCCTGCCTGGACGGTGGGCCGCCTCGGGTGGTCAACGCCGCACTGGCGGAATCGGCGTGCCGAACGACCGGGTCAGGTTCGCCGACGTCAACGGTGAAGGCCGGGCCGACCACCTGGTGGTCGCCGGGAACCCGGCGATGAACGCCTGACCGAACAGGGCCGGGGGTGATCTCGGGCGGGTCCTGACCGTTCGAGCCGGAGTTCCGGGCGGGTGCGGGAGCCCGGTGGAGATTCATGGACACCGCACCGGGCACGCCCGGCCTCCGGTGCGAGCCGTTCCGGCAGCAGCACCCCGTGCCGGCCCTGTGCCCAGGACGAGAAGAAGGCGCAGAGGAGATGGATGTACTCCGGGCCCCAGAGGCTGAT
>NZ_JBEXUE010000815.1:0-2554 GCF_040614275.1 Streptosporangium sp. NPDC006013 | reverse complement strand
CGGGGGCGGCGTTCAGCGGTGCCAGCACCGCCGAGGCGAGCAATGCCAGAAGCAGGTCGTAGCCGAACACCAGCGTCACCCGGGCCGACCATCGCGCCGAGCCCGTCGGGGCGGGCCGGGGGGACACCCGCTCGGCAGGCCCAGGTGAGGGCCAGCCGCCCGGCCGCGCAGGCGGTGACCAGGACGATCGGGCCCAGCCCCGTGTAGGTGAGTTCCGACAGGGCCGCCACCTGGAGTAGCAGGGTGCAGACCAGGGTCACCACCCCGAACGGGCCGATGTCGGACCGTTTCATGATCTCCAGTGCCCGTTCGGCGGGCTTCCCGCTGCCCAGCCCGTCGGCGAGATCGGCAAGCCCGTCCAGGTGCAGCCCCCGGGTGAGCAGTGCGAGGACCGCCACGGCCAGCACCGATGCCGGAAGCGGCGTCATACCCAGCCAGAGCGCCAGCGCCAGCACCAGCCCCGCGACGGCCCCGAGCGCCGCCCCCACCAGCGGGGCCATCGCCATCGCGACACCCCCCGCCCGGCGGTCGACCACCCCGGGCCGGACCGGGAACACACTCAGCGTGCCGATCGCGAGACGCACCCCGTCGGCGAACGTCGACGACCTGTCGGGAGGCGGGGGCGCGGGCATGACCGCAGATCATAGCCCTCCTCCTCCCGGATGCCCGGGGCACTCCCAGACGGTGAGGGCCAGGCGGAGTGGGAGGCGGTGGTGTTCCTCGATCCGGCCCCTTGGAGTTCTCTCATGGAATGCGGGCTCAGGTGTGCTTCGATCCGGATTCTCGGGGTTCTTTCATGGAACGCGGGCTCAGGGAGAGAAGCGGGGCCGAAGCCGGCCCCGGATTCCCTCGTCGAACGGAGGCTCAGGAGGGAAGGGGAAGGAGACGGCCGGCGACGACGAGGGTGACGTCCTCGGACTCCGCGGCGAGGCGCTGGTTCAGGCGGCCGAGGACGTCACGGAACATCCGGCCGCTGGCGGTGGCGGGCACCACGCCGAGGCCGACCTCGTCGGAGACCGCCACGACCCGGGCCCGGGTCTGCCGCCAGGCCGCCACCAGTTCGTCGCACCGGGCCGTGACCGCGTCCAGGTCGTCCCCGCCCGACCAGGCGTCGCACTCGTCGAAGACGGAGGCGACCCAGGTGCCGAGCCCGTCGATCAGCAGCGGGGTCCCGGCGGACCGCAGCAGTCCGGCCAGGTCCGTGGTCTCGGTGGTCTCCCAGTGGGCGGGCCTGCGGTCACGATGTGCCCGGACCCGGCGCAGCCACTCGGGATCGCCGTCGCCGGACGGCCCGGTCGCGACATAGCGGACCTCGGGTTCGGCCGCCAGCCGCAGTTCGGCCTCCACGGACTTGCCGGACCGGGTCCCGCCGAGCAACAGGGTCCTTCGGGGCGGGGAAGCCGGAGGTGGCGGGGGCTCGCCGATGTCGAGGACCGTGCCATCCGGTACGGCGCGCACCCCCCACAGGTCTGCCCGCCGGGCCAGCTCCGCCTCCGTCGGTACCCGGTGGTCGAGGTCGACGGCCAGCACGTGCGTTCGCTCGCCGACCAGGCCCCGCCGGCGCAGGTCCCCCAGCCGTTCCGGCCGGTCGAGCACGTCCAGCAGCACCAGGTCCAGCGCTTCTCCCGGACCGGCGGGCTCTCGCTCCTCGTACGGGGGAGGGGCGGGGGCGTAAAGGACGCGCCGGCCGCCGGGGGTGGTGACGGTGAGGCCGTCCGGACCGGGCGAGGCGCGGTAGCCGGGCGGGAGCGGGCCGGTGGGCGGCAGCCGCACGGAGTCGCCGAGCAGTACGGACGTGGGGCGGCGGCCGGGGGCGACCCGGGCGCAGGAGGCGCACCCGCAGCCCGAGGCCGGCCAGCCCGCCGCAGCCGCGGTACCGGAGATCAGGACCTTCACACCCGGCCTCCCATCGGGTTCAAGAAGTTGCGAGCCGCCACCTTCCGGCGGAAGCGGATGACCTCCGCAGCGTACGGGGAGCCCGGGAACAGCCGGGCGACGGGGCGCGAGACCATGATCCTGCCTCCACGCTCGGGGGCGTCCTGGAGAGGTAGGGTTCGCTGAGCCGCCGAACGGCACTGGCAGGATCCGTGAGAAGGAGCTATGGCATGACGTGGCGCTGGCGTTATGAAAACGCGAATGGCGGCGAGGTAGTCGAGGGTGTCGCGCCGTCCGACACGTTCCCGAGCCAGGCCGATGCCGAGTCGTGGCTCGGTGAGAACTGGCGTGAGCTGCTGGAGGCGGGGGTCGAGAAGGTCACCCTGCTCGAGGACGAGAAGATCGAGTACGAGGGAATGTCCCTGCGCCCGGAGTGAGGGAAGATCCCGTCGGGCCCGCTGGATCACCGGGCGGGCCGTCCGGCAGCGGGGCGGGCGCGAACCGGCGAGTGGTGCACCGGTCCCTCGCCCCTCGGTGAAAAGGGGCGAGGGGATCTCCCCGTCCGGCGGTGACCGGGACAGGCTCTAGAAGACCACTGAAGATCTCGCGTTCTTGTTCTGCCCCGGGAGAGATCACGCCAGACTTCTTGGTCATGCAGGGCGAGTGGGCCGGAGAGCCG
>NZ_JBEXUE010000814.1:0-2577 GCF_040614275.1 Streptosporangium sp. NPDC006013 | reverse complement strand
GTCAACGTCAAGAACTGGAAGAACGGGCAGATGGCCCTGCGCTGGTGCGCGGCTGCGCCGAGCGCGGCCCGCGCCGGCGTGATCCGGGGCCACACCAGCACGATCAGCGCGTACACCAGCACGGTGTAGAGGGCGTCGCCCGCGTACTTGCCGAACCAGCCGCCGGTGACCGCGCGGACGGTCAGCCCGGCGGCGATGGTCAGGGCCGCGGCGAGCGCGGCGAGCAGACGGGTGCGCAGGGCGGGAGGCATCCACCCACGATAGCGATCGCGTCCCCGGCCGCGCCGGACGCCGTTCGGAGGGGAGCGGGGCTCAGGGCAGTCGCCACACCGCGGGCAGACCCTTGCCCGCGCCGTCCTCGGAGTAGTCGTGCGTGACCTCGAGCAGTTCGGCCATCCGGGCCTGCCAGGTGATGTTCACCGGCAGGCCGGCCAGCGACGAGAGCAGCGCCTCGTAGTCGTCGCACTCGATCACGTGGAACAGGTCCTGGCCGCTGCGCCAGATCGTCCACTCGTGCGCGCCGCCCCGCTTGATGGCCTCGACCAGTTCGGCGGGCACCTCCCGGTGCGCCTGGTCGTACTCGGACTCCCTGCCAGGCTTGACCCGGGTGTGCAGCGCGACGCGCATGTTGTACCTCCACAAAGTTGTAGACCGTTATAGCAGTGGTCCGATGTGTGGAGGTCAGGGAAGGGGTGGCAGGCGGCGGTCGTGCAGCCAGCCCGCGAACAGCTTGTCCAGCGGTCGCACCGTGCGGCGCGTGGCCAGCGCGGTGAACGCCTCGGTGGTGACGCTCCCGTGGCGGTGCCCGGCCGTCCACTCCCGCAGCAGCGCGAAGAAGGGATCGTCGCCGATGGTGCGCCGGAGCGCGTGCAGGGTGAGCGCGCCGCGCCGGTAGACGCGGTCGTCGAACAGGCGATGTGGACCGGGGTCGGCCAGGACGAAGTCCTGGGGGAGGTCGGAGAGCAAACGGTGCCAGTGGCGCGCGTGGTCATCGGATGACAGGCCGCCGGAGTTCTCCGACCAGATCCACTCCGAGTAAGATGCGAACCCCTCGTGCAACCAGATGTCGCGCCAGTCGGCCACCGTCAGGCTGTTGCCGAACCACTGGTGGGCCAGCTCGTGGGCGACCAGCCGCTCCTCGCCCCGTCTGCCGTCCACGTGGTTCACCCCGAAGATCGACATGCCCTGCGCCTCGACCGGGATCTCCAGCTCGTCGTCCACGACCACCACGGTGTAGGAGCCGAACGGGTAGGGGCCGAACCGCTCGCGGAAGACCTCCATCATCCGGCCCTGACGCTCGAAGTCGTGGCGCACCCGTGAGGCGTGTCCGGCGGGGAAGACCAGCTCCACCCCCGGGCCCAGTTCGGCCCGCTGGTAGCGGCCGATCTGCACGCTCGCCAGGTAGGAGGCCATCGGCTCGATCTGCTCGTACACCCATGTGGTCGTCGAGGCCGCCCGCCGCCGCGCGACCAGCTCCCCGTTGGCGATCACCTGGTACGCGGAGGCGGTGGTGACCGAGATCCGGTAGGTGGCCTTGTCGTCGGGCCGGTCGTTGCACGGGAACCACGACGGAGCCCCGATCGGCTGGCTGGCCACGATGACGCCGTCGGTGAGCTGTTCCCAGCCGAGCCCGCCCCAGTGGCTGGTCACCGGCTGGGGACTGCCCGCGTAGCGGACCTCGACAATGAAGGGGCCGGGTCGCAGCCCGACCGGCGACAGGTGGAGCTTGCCTCCGCGATGGGTGAAGCGCACCCGCGCGCCGTCGACCAGCACTCCGCTCACACGCAGGGCACCCAGATCGAGGGAGAGCCGGGTGAGCTGCCGCAGCGCCACGGCGGAGATCCGGGCGACGCCACCCAGGCGGTTCGGGCCCACCCGGTAGTCGAGGGTCAGGTCGTAGTGCTCCACCCGGTAGCTGTCGTCGCCGTGCATGGGGAAGTACAACTTGGGGGTAAAGGGCGTGCTCAGAACCACACCGGCTTCCTCTGTTCCACTCTCTTCGTGCGCTATCCCCGCCGGGCCCATGCCGCGATCGGGTTGCCGAACCAGCGGGTCCCGGCGGGCACGGACTCACCGCGCATCACCAGGGAGGCCGGTCCAACCGTGGTGTTCTCCCCGATCGCCGCTGCGGGCAGGATCACCCCGTGGGGCCCGAGTGTCGATCCGTCCCGCATGACGACAGTATCGATGCTCATCACGCGGTCGTGGAACAGATGAGTCTGCAACACGCATCCCCGGTTCACCGACACCCCATCGCCCAGGCTGATCAGGTCGACCTCGGGCAGCCAGTACGTCTCGCACCACACGCCCCGGCCCACGCGCGCGCCCAGGGAGCGCAGCCACACATTCAGCGGTGCCGTCCCCAGCCAGCGCTGGGCGAACCAGGGCGCGGCCAGTACCTCCACGAAGGTGTCGGCCAGTTCGTTGCGCCACACGAACGAGCTCCACAGTGGCCGGTCGCCCACTGCGATCCGGCCCACCAGCGTTGTTCGGAGCCACCGCGGGAGGCGCAACAGCGATCGGGCAGGTCCTCGGCGGAGTGCTACTCTCCGTCCCGCTCCTCGGCGCCGGCTGGCG
>NZ_JBEXUE010000813.1:0-2580 GCF_040614275.1 Streptosporangium sp. NPDC006013 | reverse complement strand
GGTAGACGGCCACGAGCACGAGCAACAGCAGCATCCACAGGCCGCCCAGTGCGGTCGCGCGGCCCAGGTCGAAGCCCTTGAACGCGGTGTCGTACCTGACCCGGGTCAGGTCGGCGGCCAGCTCGGTGAGGCGCCCGGTGAGCTCCTCGTGCTCGCGGGTGAGCTCACCGATGCGGTCGTCGTCACCGTCGAGCTCCGCGACGCGTGCGGCGGCCCGAGTGGCCCAGGCGAGCACCTCGGCGGTGTCCTGGCCGTACCTGCGGATGACATGGATGAGCGCGGCCCGCCGCTCCTGCACCGCCGCGAGCCGACCCGGATCCGCGTCGATCGACTCGGCGTACGCGGCCAGCTCGGTGGCGACGTCGGAGATCAGGTACCCCGCCTCGGCGAGCCTTTCGGCGATCCCGGCGAGCGCCGGGTCGAAGTCGCGCACCGCCTCGACCGCCGTGCGGGCCTCGCCGACCAGCGCGATGGCGTCCGGCATGGCCTGCTCACCGGACATCGGGTCACCGAGCAGCGCCCGATGCGCCGTCTCGGCGGCACTCCGGAGGGAGTCCGCGTGGGAGAGCCGTTCCTCCTCCTCGCGCAGCTCGGTCTCCTCGCCGGCCTTGGGGTCGACCCTCTCGATCTCACCGAGCCCGAACCTGAGCTGGTCGGCCTCCTGGACGCGCTCCCTGGCTCTGGTGGTCAGCTCGGCCAGCTGCTCCGCGATCTTCCTGTGCCGCTTGTACGCCTGCCCGTAGGCGCGCAACGGCTTGACCAGTTCCTCGCCCGCGTAGCGGTCGAGAGCGGCGCGCTGGCGGCCGGGCTGCAGCAGCCGCTGCTGGTCCATCTGGCCGTGCACGGCCACCAGGTCCTCGGCCAGGTAGGTGAGCGTGCCGACGGGGACGGTGCGCCCCCCCAGCCAGGCACGGCTGCGCCCCTCGACGGAGACGGTCCGAGAGATGATCAACTCGCCGTCCTCGACCTCGCCGCCCACGTCCTGCACCTGCTGCGCGACCCGTCCCGCCGGGTCGACGATCAGTGTGCCCTCGATGGTGGCCCGCTCGGAGCCGGGACGGACCCGGGCGGGATCGGCCCGGCCGCCGAACAGCAGCCCCAGACCGGTCACCACCATGGTCTTGCCCGCACCCGTCTCGCCCGTGACCACGGTGAATCCCGGCGATAGCACCAGGACGGCCTCGTCGATCACGCCGAGCCCCTGGATGCGGACCTCCTCGACCCTAGGTCGCACTGGTCCCTCCCGTCACGTCGAATTCACCGAACATCAGTGCGGTGCGCGGGCACGATCCTACGCGCTTGAGACGTCACCCGCCCTGCCGTACTAGGGCCTCACCCGTCCGCGCCACCCCTGTACAGGGAGATCGAACTTGGCGACCAACCTGTCGGTGAACGGCGCGCCCGTGTCCTCCAGACCGTGCAGCCGAGCCAGTCGTACCGGTAGCTCGGCCCGCCGCAGTTCCACCCTCGCCCCGGCGGGCAGGTCGAACCTGCGGCGCCCGTCGCACCACAGCACCGCTCCCGCGGTCTCCGTCTGGACCTCCAGCGCGAGCCTGGAGCGGGGCGAGACCACCAGGGGCCGGGAGAACAACGCATGGGCGCTGATCGGCACCAGCAGCAGCGCCTCCACCTCGGGCCAGACAACCGGCCCTCCCGCGGAAAAGGCGTACGCGGTGGAACCGGTCGGCGTGGCGCAGATCACCCCGTCACACCCCCAGCGCGACAATGGGCGCCCGTCGATCTCGGCGACCACCTCGAGCATTCTCTCGCTCTTCTCGACGGTGGCCTCGTTCAGCGCCCAGCTGTCGGCCAGCAACTTGCCGTTGAGGCGGGCGGTGACCTCGATGGTCATCCGCTCCTCGACGTCGTAGCGACCTTCCACCACGCTGTCGACCGCGACCGCCAGGTTCTCCACCTCGGCCTCCGCCAGGAAGCCCACGTGTCCGAGGTTCACCCCCAGCAGCGGCACGCCGGCCGGGCGGGCGAACTCGGCCGCCCGCAGGAGGCTCCCGTCGCCGCCGAGCACGATCATCATCTCGGCGTCGTCGACCGCCGCCGAACCGGCGGGCACCACGTCGGCCCCGGCGCAGGCGATCTCGTCGGCCTCGGCGCTGAGGACGCGCACGGTCAACCCGGCGTCCAGGAACCGCTGGATCACCATCCGGGCGCTGTCGACGGCCGCCGGCCGGCCGGTGTGCGCGGTGACCAGCACGACGCGCTTGGCAGTCATCTCATCTCCTCGAGCATGGAGACCCCGAGCTCTGGCTCTGGGGAGGAAGTCCAACTCAGCTCTTCCAGTGTGGGTGCCCCGAGTTTCGGCTCCGGGCAGGATGTCAGGTCGCGCTCTCCCGGGTCGCCTGCTACCGGGGACCCTCCGCCACCGCTCGCTCGATCTCGGCGCCGAGGTCGGCGACCGGCGGAGCCCCCTCTCCCTTACCCAGCCAGATGACGTACTCGACGTTTCCCGACGGGCCGGGCAGCGGGCTGGCGCGAAAACGTGGACGTCCCACACCCGGCCGTGGAAGTACATGTGCTTGGGCAGGACTGCCTCCGCCTCGACCATCGCCGTGTGCGGCTCGG
>NZ_JBEXUE010000812.1:0-2583 GCF_040614275.1 Streptosporangium sp. NPDC006013 | reverse complement strand
CCGCCGCTCGGCCAGCCGATAAGCGTCGATGTAGGCCATGTCGCACGCCGCGATCGTGACCTCGACCCCGTGCGCGATCAGCTCGGCCCGCAGCTCCAGCGCGCCCGGTGCGTCCAGGCCCCGGCGGCTGGTCAGCAGCAGATGACGTACGCCCCGCTCGGCCACCACATGCCGCGCGAACAGCGCACCCAGACCACCGGTACCACCGGTGATCAACACCGTCCCCTCCGGATCCCAGACCCGGCCCGCCCCGTCGCCAACGTCAGATCCTGGCGCCACCCGCGCCAAGCGCGGCACCCGCACCTCACCCCCGCGCACCGCCATCTGCGGCTCACCCGAGGCCAGCACCCCCGGCAGCACATCAAGCAGGCCCGACAGCGAGGCACGGTCCTGGTCCTGGTCCAGGTCCATGTCGACCAGCACGAACCGGCCCGGGTTCTCCGACTGAGCACTACGCACCAGACCCCACACCGCCGCGGCCCCCAGATCGGTAACCGCCTCGCCATCACCCGACGCGACCGCACCCCGAGTGACGAACACCAGCCGCGAATCGGCGAACCGCTCCTCGGCCAGCCACCGCTGCAGCAGATCCAGCACGCGAGCGGTCAGCACATGCGCCGATTCCACCGCCCCGGCCGCCGGATCGGAGACCACCTCCGCGAGCACCACCGCCGGTACCGGACCCGCCTCGGCCAGCGCGGACAGATCCGCATGCACCGGCACCACGTCCCCGGCCGCCCGCAACGCGGGGGCAAGGTCCAGGGCGTCCAAGCCAAGCACCGCCACCGGCACCCGGTCGGCTTCGGGGAGCCCGCCCGCCGTGGCCCACTCCACCCCGAACAGCGTGTCCTGCCCCGCCCCGCGACCATCGGAGAGCGCCAACTGCTCGGCGGGAATCGGCCGCAGCACCACCGACCGAGCCGACAGCACCGGCGCACCCGTCGCATCCACCGCGTTCAGCGCGACCGCGTCCCCGCCGCTCCTGACCAGCCGGACCCGCAGCACCGACGCCCCACCCGCGTGCAGGCACACCTCATCCCAGGAGAACGGCAGCAAACCGCCCTCGGAACCGTCCAGATCGGCGAAGACCACCGCGTGCAGCGCCGCGTCCAGCAGCGCCGGGTGCACCCCGAACGAATCCGCCTCGCTGACCTGCTCGGGCAACCTCACCTCGGCGAAGATCTCACCATCGCGCCGCCATGCCTCCCGCAACCCCTGGAACGCCGGACCGTACTCCAGCCCTCGGGTGGCCAACTCGTCGTACAGCCCCTCCAGCTCGATCGCGGTCGCGCCGGCCGGCGGCCACACCGCCGCGTCGAACGGCACGACGGCCTGGCTACCCGTGGCGAGCGTGCCGGTCGCGTGCTGCACCCACGGCACCTCCTCAGCCGCATCCGCCAACCGTGAGTACACACTCACCGACCGACTACCCGACTCCTCCGCGGCGCCCACCCACACCTGCACCGCCACCGCGTCATCCTCGCCCAGCACCAGCGGCGCGGTCAGCGTCAACTCCTCCACCAGGTCACAACCGACCTGGTCACCGGCCCGCACCGCCAGCTCCACGAACGCGCTGCCCGGCACCAGCGCCGAACCCGCCACCACGTAATCGGCCAGCCACGAATGCGACGCCGTTGACAACCGCCCGGTCAGCACCACCCCATCAGAGTCGGCCCGAGGCAGCACCGCACCCAGCAGCGGATGCCTCGGCGCGGCCAGGCCCAGAACACGGGCATCACCGCTCTGCCTGGCGTTCGGCCAGAACCGCTGGTGCTGGAAGGCGTAGGTGGGCAGATCGACCCGGCGCCCACCGGTCAGTACGGCCCGCCAGTCCACCTTCACGCCACGGACGAACAGCTCGGCCGCCGAGACCAGCACCCGATCCAGGCCACCGTCGTCGCGGCGCAAGGTCCCGGCGATCACGGTGGTGGCGTCGGTCTGGTCCACGCATTCGCCGATACCGACCGTCAGCACCGGATGCGGGCTCACCTCCACGAACACCCGATACCGCTGCTCCAGCAACGCCCCGATCGCGGACGCGAACCCCACCGTGGCCCGCAGATTCTCACACCAATACCCCGCCCCCAGCTCCGGCCCCTGCACCCACTGCCCCGTCACCGTCGACAGCATCGGCACCCGCACCACCCCCGGCACCACCCCCGCCAGCACCCCGGCCAGCTCCTCGGAGATCAGATCCACCTGCGCCGAATGCGAGGCATAATCCACCGCGATCCGCCGAACCCGCACCCCCTCACCCACCAACCGCTCGACCAGCTCCTCCACCGCCGCGACCTCACCGGCCACCACCACCGAACTCGGACCGTTCACCGCCGCCACCGACACCCGCCCACCCCAAGCCGCCACATACTCCGCCACCCGCTCCACCGGCAACGCCACCGACACCATCGCCCCCAACCCCGCCAACCGCTCCCCAATCAACCAGCTACGCAACGCCACCACCCGCGCGCCGTCCTGCAACGACAACCCACCCGCCACCACCGCAGCCGCGATCTCCCCCTGCGAATGCCCCACCACCGCATCCGCCCGCACCCCCAACGACTCCCACACCGCCGCCAACGACAC
>NZ_JBEXUE010000811.1:0-2585 GCF_040614275.1 Streptosporangium sp. NPDC006013 | reverse complement strand
GCCCGATCGCCAAGGTGCTCAGCCGCTCCGACCTGGCGATGGTCAACCTGGAGACCGCGATCACCACCGGTGGCCGCTGGTCCTGCCCGCCGACGGTACGCCTTCCGGCTCGGTCTTTCGCGGCGGCACCCGGCCGCATGCGGGCAAGCCGCGGACGGTCCTTCCGGCCACCCCCTCCACGGTCCAGATCACCACCACCAGGACCGTCTCGCTGCCCGTCACCGGTCACGAAGGGCACGACGGCCGTGACGGCCGCGAGGAGCCGGCGCCGGAGCGTCCGCGCGGCTCGGGCGGCTCGCCC
This sequence comes from Streptosporangium sp. NPDC006013, assembly GCF_040614275.1. Taxonomy (NCBI): domain Bacteria; kingdom Bacillati; phylum Actinomycetota; class Actinomycetes; order Streptosporangiales; family Streptosporangiaceae; genus Streptosporangium; species Streptosporangium sp. NPDC006013. The sequence continues at coordinate 2,284 of NZ_JBEXUE010000811.1, read as the reverse complement.
GACGACGGCGACGACGGCGACGACCGGCAGGACTGCGCGGATGCGACCGCGAAGGGCAGGGGGAGGAACAGGGATTGCCCGACGGCCTCCAGTAACCCCAAGCCCTCCTTCACCCAGATCCCGCAGACCGGTGACGGGGAGAGCCCGTCTCCGACGCCCACCGCTCCCGCCCCCTCGGGGACGACCATCACCCCCGTTCCCACTCCTTCCGTACAGATGGGCTGAGTGGCCCGTTCAGGCGATTTATCGGGAAATATCGCCGGATCGGTTAAAGTGAGCGCCGCGAATCGAGGCGGAGGGGGAGATCGATGGGTGAGCCTGTGCCCGGTGCGGTGGAGCTGAGCGGCGTCGGGGTCCGGGTGGTCGGCCGGACCCTGCTGGACGGCATCGGCTGGCGGGTCGGGTACGGAGAGCACTGGGTGGTGCTGGGCCCCAACGGGGCCGGCAAGACCACGCTGCTGTCACTGGCCGCCGCCGTCCGGCATCCCACCGAGGGGGCCGTCACCGTGCTCGGCCAGCGGCTGGGCCGGGTCGACCTGCGGGAGTTGCGCCGCCACATCGGCCTCGTCGCGGCCAGCCAGCGGCTCGTCGACGAGGAACTGCTGGAGGAGGAGGGGGCCACCGCGCACACCGTGGTCCTGACCGGCTACACCGGGTCCAGCGTCCCGCTCTGGGACCGCTACGGACCCGCCGAGCACGAGCGCGCCCACCAGCTGCTGGCGGACATGGGCTGCAAGGACCTCGCCGACCGGCTCTTTCGCGTCTGCTCCCAGGGTGAGCGGGCTCGTGTCCGTGTCGCCAGGGCCCTGATGGCCGACCCGGTGATCCTGCTGCTGGACGAGCCGTTCGCCGGACTCGACCTGCCCGCCCGCGAGGACCTGATCACCGCCGTGGAGGACCTGGCGGCGACCCGTCCGGTGCTGACCACGGTCACCGTCACCCATCACCTGGAGGAGGTCCCGGCCACCACGACCCACGCCCTGCTGATGCGTGACGCCCGGATCCAGGCGGGTGGTCCGGTGGCGGAGATCCTGACCGCGGAGAACCTCTCGGAGTGCTTCGGGCGGCCGCTGCGCGTCGACCACCTCGACGGCCGCTGGTACGCCCGCGCGGTACGCGACTGAGAGCCCGCGCACGTCGAAGCGGGGCGGCTCCCTCCCGAAACGGCCGGATCAGCGGGTGATGCGGATTCGCACGATGTCGGTGCGGTGCAGGGTGACGCCGTAGGCGAGCGGCACATCGCCGTGTCCGAAAACGGTCTGCAGCGTCCGGGCCAGGGGGTAGCCCACGGGGACGCGCAACGCCTCGGCCCCCTGATCGGAGGCGAGCACGGCTTCGAGGTCGGTGATCACCTGGGCGGCCGGGCGCAGGGCGCCCCGGTCGAGGAAGGTGAACAGGTCGGTGTCGATGCCGAGCATCGGGCTCGGGTCGATCTCGTTCGTGCCGATCTTCAGCGGCACGTAGTCCCGCATGTAGGCGGCCCGCACGTCGTCGACGCTGAAGATCCGTGTCACCTGCCACACGGGCGACCGCGCCGGCAGGCCCAGCGCCTCGGCCGCCGCGGGCGGGCTCGGCACGGTGTCGCACGACGACGTGACCAGTTCGGCCGTGTGCCCCGCCATCTGGATACGGTCACGGTAGGCGAGGATCTTCGACATGCTCAGCGGCGCCAGGTCGCGGGTGCCGGCGACGAACGTGCCGATTCCCCAGCGCCGGATCACCGCGCCCTCGATGGCCAGGACGCCCAGCGCCTCGCGGACGGTGCCACGGCTCACGTCCAGCATCTCGGAGAGGTCCTGCTCGGTCGGCAGCCGGTCTCCTGGCTGGAACTTCTCCTGGAGCAACGCTCGCAGGCCGTGCAGCGCCGCCTGCGCCGCGGTATCACGTCGGCCCATCGTGGATTCCCTTCGTCACGCTGCCCGAGTGCCCCCCGCGTCCGAGGACGCCGGGGGGCGAAGTCCTACCAGACATGATCGAGCACGCGGAGTGTGTTCCCGCCAATGACCTTGCTGATGTCGTCGTCGCCGTAGCCGTGCTTGACGAGCCAGCCGACGATGTTGGTGAAGTTCTCCGCCGGGTTCTCCAGGCCGTCCACGTAGGCGACGCTCGGGTGGTCGGGCGCGGCGTCGCGGTTCTGGGCGTAGTTGCCGGCGTAGGTCTTGTGCACACCCACATGGTCGCCGAACATCGTGTCGGGGCCGAAGGCGACGTGGTCGATGCCCACCAGGTCCACGCAGTAGGTGAAGTGGTCCATCACCGACTCCAGGGAGTGTTCGCGGTGTTT
>NZ_JBEXUE010000810.1:0-2604 GCF_040614275.1 Streptosporangium sp. NPDC006013 | reverse complement strand
GTCACATGGGTCGTCTCGGGCGGGTCGGTCCTTACACGTTGCTGGAGCGTCTCGGCCGGGGAGGAGCTCGGGGGGGCCGTCGATCAGCCGTTCGTGGCGGGTGTTGACCAGCAGCAGGGACTCGCCGAGCCGCTTGACGTCCTCTGTCGCGTCGGGTCGCCTGACCGCCACGTCCACCAGGGTGCGGTTGATGGTGAGCGGGGTGCGCAGCTCGTGGGAGGCGTTGGCGACGAACCGCCGCTGGCCGTCGAAGGAGCGGGCCAGGCGGGCCAGGATGACGTCGACGATGTCGGCGAGCTCCTTGACCTCGTCATCCGGCCCGTCGTGGGCTATCCGCCCGGTGAGGTCGTGGCTCTGGGCGACGCGCCGCGCGCTCGTGGTCACCGACCTGATGGGGCGGAGCGCCCAGCCGGCGGCCCGCCAGCCGGCCGCCGCCGCGACCCCGGCCGTCGCGATGAGGGCGAGGCCGCCCACGGTGAGCACGTTCTTGATCGTGTCGGCCTGGTAGATGCGCCTGACCTGCGCGACCCGCTGCTCCGCCGCCCCGTACGAGGGATGTTCGGGCATGAGGACGAAGTTCGATACCCGGATGTAGGCGGGATGCCGCAGCCCGTCGCGGGGCTCCAGGCTCTGCCGTACGACCAGGGTGACCCCGACGAGCAGGAGGGCTCCGGCCAGGAGGAAGACCGCGCCGCAGGCCAGCGCGAATCTGAGGCGGACGCTCGTCCTCATCGAATCTCCTTCAGCGTGGGGCCCCCTGGCTCCGGCCATGGGGAGAAGGTCACGGGATGCGGTACCCGACGCCCGTGACGGTCTCGATGACCGGTGGATCACCGATCTTGCGGCGCAGCTTCATCATCGTGGTCCGCACGGTGTTGGTGAACGGGTCGGTGTGCTCGTCCCACACCTTCTCCAGGAGCGTCTCACTGGAGACCACCGCCCCGTCGGCGCGGAGCAACTCGGCCAGCACCCCGAACTCCTTTCGGGCGAGCGGCACGTAGCGGCCGTCGCGGAACACCTGCCGGTGCGCCCGGTCCAGGCTGATGCCGGCCCGCACCAGCATCGGCGGGTCGGCGGGGCGCACCCGGCGGCCCAGCGCGTGGACGCGGGCCGTCAGCTCCTCGAAGGCGAACGGCTTGGGCAGGTAGTCGTCGGCCCCCAGGGACAGTCCCGCCACCCGGCAGCGCACGTCACCCGCCGCGGTGAGCATGATGATCCGCACCAGGCCGCCCTCGGCGACCACGGCCCTGCACACGTCGTCGCCGTGCAGGCCCGGCAGGTCCCGGTCCAGGACGAGCACGTCGTAGTCGTGGATCCGCAGCCGTTCCAGCGCCGCCTCCCCGTCGTAGGCGACGTCGACGGCGAGCGCCTCCCCGCGCAGCCCCTCCGCGATCGAGTCGGCGAGCATTCTCTCGTCCTCGACCACCAACACCCGCAAAACGTGCCTCCCCTGGCTCCGAGTCGCGCCAGCCTGCCACAGGCCGCATAACGCGGGCATAACCGGATTCGGTGACGTCAAGGTTATCGATCACTCGCTGGACTGCTCCCACCGCGCCGGGACTCCCCCGGCCCCGGAACGGGGGAACCATCCATGCTCGCCTCACCCGGCGGCGTCACGACCATGCCCACCGCGCCCGGCCGGAACGGGCCGCGCGACCGGCTCCTCGGCGGTCACCTGCCGTTCGCCGTCGCGATCGCGCTGGCGGCGGGGCTCCGCGTCCTCGTCATGCTCGGCTACGACACCGCCCAGCTCTACTGGTACGACTCCTTCACCTACCTCAACACCGCGGTCCATCTGGAGCCCTCCGGCGCGTTCCATCCGGCCGGGTACCCCTTCCTGCTCCGGCTGCTGCTGCCCTTCCACAGCGTCCAGCTCATCGCGGGCCTCCAGCACCTGATGGGCCTGGGCACGGCCCTGATGATCTATCTGGTGCTGCGCCGCCACGCACTCCCCGGCTGGGGTGCGGCCCTGGCCACCCTGCCGATCCTGTTCAACCCCGCGTTCCTGCGGCTCGAACACGCAGTGCTCTCCGACACCCAGGTCATCTTCCTCGTCACGGCCGCCCTGACGGTGCTCATGTGGCGGGAGCGCCCTTCGGCGCGGGCGGCCGCGGCCACGGGCCTGCTGCTGGCGCTGGCCGGGCTCACCCGCACGGTCGCGGTGCCGCTGCTCGGCCTGGTCCTGCTCCACCTGCTCCTGCGGCGGGCCGGCTGGAAGCGGGTGGTCGCGCTGGTCGTCGCCGGGACGCTGCCGCTCGCCGCCTACGCGGGCTGGTACCAGCAGCATCACGGGCGGTTCGCGCTCAGCGGCTCCGACGGTGTGGCGCTGTGGGCGCGCACGATGACGTTCGCCGACTGCTCGGTGATCAGGCCACCGGCCCGGGAGGCGGTGCTCTGCCCGAACGGCACGGTGGTCGACGCCGCGTCCGAGTACGTCTGGGCCGCCGACGCCTCGCTCAACAGGTTGCCTGGAGGCCGGTTCGCCCACAACGACCTGGCCAGGTCCTTCGCTCCGCGATGCCATCCGGGCCGACGCCGCGCGGACGCTGCGGCGGCTGCGCGCCGCGGGCATCGAGCGGGTGGTCATGCTCACCGGAGACCGGG
>NZ_JBEXUE010000809.1:0-2608 GCF_040614275.1 Streptosporangium sp. NPDC006013 | reverse complement strand
CGCGATGAGGTGATGACGGCGGAGAAGGAGCGTATCGCCAAGGCGGCGCTGGCCGAGTTGCCGCAGGACGGGGCGATCATCATTGACGCGGGCACCACGACGGGCCGTCTGGTGCAGGCGTTGCCGGTGGATCGGGAGTTGACGGTGATCGTGAACTCGCCGCCGTTGGCGACCGCGCTGGCCACCCGCGCGAATCTGACGGTGTTCATGCTGGGTGGGCGGGTGCGGGGGCGGACCCTGGCCACTGTTGATGACTGGGCGCTGCGGCCGTTGGCCGATCTGCATGTGGACGTGGCGTTCATGGCGGCCAACGGTTGTTCGGTGGCCAAGGGGCTGACGACCCCGGATCCGGCCGAGGCCGCGATCAAACGGGCGATGGTCGAGGCCGCGCAGCGGTGCGTGCTGCTGGCCGATCACACCAAGTTCGCCAATACCTATCTGTCTCGTTTCGCCGCGCTGCAGGAGATCGATGTGGTGATCAGTGATGTCGGGCTCGATACCGGGGTGGCGGCCGAGATGGCCGCGGCCGGGCCCGAGGTGATCCGGGCGTGATCGTCACCTTGACTCTTAATCCCAGTCTGGATCGCACGATCGAGGTCGGGGCGTTGACGCGCGGGGCGGTGATCCGGGCCGCGGCAACTCATCTGGATCCCGGTGGTAAGGGGGTCAACGTCTCGCGGGCGTTGCTGGCCAACCGGGTTCGTTCGTGTGCGGTGGTGCCTTTCGGCGGGGATGAGGGGCGGCGGCTGGTGAGCCTGCTGTCGGCCGAGGGCATCGAGATGGTCACCGTGCCGGTGGCCGGCGCCACTCGTTCCAATGTCGCGCTGGCCGAGCCGGACGGCACGGTCACGAAGATCAACGAGCCGGGGACGGCGTTGTCGGCGGCCGAGTTGGAGGCTTTGGCCGAGGCCGTGCTCGGTGCGGCCGGCAGCGCGGACTGGGTGGTGGCCTCCGGTAGCCTGCCGCCGCAGGTGCCCGTTGATGTGTATGCGCGGTTGTGTGAGCGTTTCAGCGGTGCGGGGATCAACGTCGCGGTCGATACCAGCGGGCCGGCGCTGATGCACGCGCTGGTTCAGGGGCCGGCGCTGGTCAAGCCCAACCGAGAAGAGCTGAGCGAGGCCACCGGGATGGTCATCTCCTGCCTGGGTGATGCGATCAAGGCCGCTGAGAGTCTGCGGGCTCGTGGCGCGGGCACGGTCTTGGCCAGTCTGGGCGCCGATGGCGCGGTTTTGCTGCAGGGCGAGCAGGTCTGGTTCGGCCGGTGTGCGCTGGCCGAGCCGCGTAGTTCGGTCGGCGCCGGTGATGCGATGCTGGCCGGGTTCCTGGCCGGCGGCGCCCGCGGTGAGGGCGCGTTGGTCGAGGCGCTGGCCTGGGCGACGGCCGCGGTCGGGCTGCCCGGTAGCCGGATGCCCTCCCCTCATGACATTCGGCGTGATGACGTGCGTGTCATCGCGGCCGATCCCACCCTGCCGCTGCGGTCCGGGGGCTGACAGCGGCGCGGATCCACCCCCCTTGGCCGGCTCATCTGCCGGCCACCCCGGAAGGAGCAACACCACGTGAGCACCGATTACACCCCCACCGTCACGGGAACCGGGGTCAGAGCCAAGATTCAGCGTTTCGGCGGGTATCTCGCCGGGATGATCATGCCGAACATCGGGGCGTTCATCGCCTGGGGTCTGATCACCGCGCTGTTCATTCCCACCGGCTGGTTGCCGAACGAGAGTCTGGCGGCCCTGGTCGGGCCGATGATCACGACGCTGCTGCCGGTCTTGATCGGCTATACCGGCGGGCGGATGGTCCATGGTCAGCGCGGCGCGGTGGTCGGCGCGGTGGCCACCATGGGCGTCGTGGTCGGCGCGGAGAACCCGATGTTCCTCGGCGCGATGATCATGGGTCCGCTGGCGGCGTTCCTGCTGAAGCTGATCGACGGCTTCACCTCCGAGCGCACCAAGGCCGGCTTTGAGATGCTGGTGGACAACTTCACCGCCGGTATCGCCGGTGGCGCGATGGCGCTGCTGGGCGTGTGGGGTGTGGGCCCCATCGTCTCGGCGATCACCACCGTGGCCGGTAACGCGGTCGGCTGGCTGGTGGAGTCCAACCTGTTGCCGCTGGCCTCGATCCTGATCGAGCCGGCCAAGGTGTTGTTCCTCAACAACGCCATCAACCACGGGGTGCTGACCCCGCTGGGCGCCAACGAGGTGACCCAGTTCGGCAAGTCGATCCTGTTCATGCTGGAGTCCAACCCCGGCCCCGGCCTGGGCCTGCTGCTGGCCTACCTGTTCTTCGGTCCCCGGGCGCTGCGTCCCAGCGCTCCGGCGGCGATCATCATTCACTTCCTCGGCGGTATCCACGAGATCTACTTCCCGTATGTGCTGATGAAGCCCCGGCTGATCCTGGCGGTCATCGCCGGTGGCGCCACCGGGATCCTGGTGTTCATCATGACCGGTGCCGGGCTGGTGTCGGCGGCCTCGCCGGGCAGTATCTTCGCCTATCTGGCGGTGACGCCCAAGGGCGGCTGGTTCGGGGTGCTGGCCGGGATCTTCGCCGCGACCGCGGTGTCCTTCGCGGTGGCCTCGGTGCTGCTGGGCTTCGGCCGGGGCAAGGACGA
>NZ_JBEXUE010000808.1:0-2609 GCF_040614275.1 Streptosporangium sp. NPDC006013 | reverse complement strand
CGGGCCATGAAGGTGACTCGCCACACCATCTGCCGGGTAGGAGCCTCAGAGGCCGACCGTCTCGTCCGTTTCGGGGAAGGATTTCACCATGTCAGCTCACGGATCCCGGGCACCCCGTGCGTCCCGCGACCGTTCCCCGGCGGGTTCACGACCGGCCGATCGGCATGGCGACGACGTTGCGGGGGGTGGGGTGGAAGCAGGCGTGCTCCTGGGGCGTGTCCCCACCGTGACCGAGCACCGGCTGCTCGGACTCGCAACGACCGGTGCTGAACGGGCAGCGCCGGGCGAACAGGCAGCCCGCGTCGTGGCGGCTCTCGTCGAGCGTCCCTGCCGGCGTCACCCGCTGCTCACCCGGCCGCTCCAGGCCGTGCAGCACCGGGATGGCCGACAGCAGCGACTGGGTGTACGGGTGCACCGGGTCGGAGATGATCGTCTCGACATGGCCGCGCTCGACGACCTGCCCCCGGTAGATGACGTACAGCTCGCCGTCATCGCCGATGTAGCGGGCGGTCGCCACGTCGTGGGTGATGAAGAGCACGCTCACCCCGAGGTTCTCGCGCAGGTCCTTGAGCAGGGCGAGGATGCCGAGCCGCAGCGACACGTCGATCATGGAGACGGCCTCGTCGGCGACGAGCATCTCGGGGTCGACGGTGAGTGCCCGGGCGATGACGACCCGCTGGCGCATGCCGCCGGAGAGCTGGTGAGGGTAGCGGGGCAGCACGTAGCCGGGGTCGAGACCGACCAGTTCCAGCAGTTCCCTGGCGCGCCCGTCCGCCCATGACCGCGAACGGCCGGTCTGCCCCGCCCGCAGCGACAGCGGCGCGTCCAGCGTCTGGTGCACGGTACGGGTCGGGTTGAGCGCCGAGTACGGGTCCTGGTGGATGAGCTGGATGCGGCGGAAGTACGGCTCACGCTGCCGCGGGCGCAGCGACGACATGGGCGTGCCGTCGATGGTGATCTCTCCGGAGTCGTGACTCTCCAGCCCGGCGATGATCCGTCCGAGCGTCGTCTTGCCGCAGCCGGACTCTCCGATGAACGACGCCGCCCCGCCCTTCGGGATGGCGAAGTCGACGCCGCGCAGCGCCTTCACCTCCCGTCCGGCGAGCGCGCTTCCTCGTTGCCTGAAGGTCTTCGTGATGTGCTGCCCCGTGATCACGCCTTCTCCTCCCTGATCTCCGCGTCGCGGGCGGCGACGGCGTGGCAGGCCACGATCCACTCGCCGTACGGGACGGCGGGCGGCTCCTCGGTCTCACAGACGTCCATGCGCAGGTCACAGCGTTCCCTGAAGACGCATCCCCGTGAGGGAACGGTCCCAAGCGTCGGCGGGCGGCCGGGCAGCGCCCTGGCCTCCCCGAGGTCGCCGACCAGGCGGGGGATGGCCCGGACCAGGCCCTGGGTGTAGGGGTGGCGAGGCGCGCCGAGCACCTCGGTGGTCGGCCCCTGCTCCACCACCCGCCCGCCGTACATGATGACCAGCCGGTCCGCGACCTCGGCCACCACGCCGAGGTCGTGGGTGATGACGAGCGTGGTGAGCCCGCGCTCCTGGTGGACCTCCCTGACGATCCGCAGGATCGTGGCCTGAGTGATCATGTCGAGTGCGGTGGTGGGCTCGTCCAGCACGACGAGGTGGGCGTTGAGGACCAGCGCGAACATGATGCCGACCCGCTGGCGCATCCCTCCCGACAGCTCGTGCTGGTGGGAGTCGAGCACGCGCGCGCCGTCCATGCCCATCCGGCCGAGCAGGTCCTTGGCGTCCCTGACCAGCCCGCGCAGGTCCCGGATCTCGTGCGAGCGCCCCAGGTCGAGCAGTTGCTTGCCGACGGTCTTGAGCGGATTGAGGGAGTTCTGGGCGGCCTGGAAGACGTATCCGATGTGCCGGCCTCTCGCCCTGCGCAGGTCCTCGCCCCGCAACCGGGTGACGTCGCCGAGACCGTCGATCTCCACGCTGCCCGACCTGATCCTGCCGGGCGGCTGGACCGCGTTGAGCAGCGACAGCGCCAGCGTGGACTTGCCGGACCCGGACTCGCCGACCACCCCGGTGATCGTCCCGGGCGGTAGATCCAGGTCGATCCCGGACACGGCGGGCAACTCTCCCGCCGCCGTCCGGTAGACGACGGACAGGTCCCTGACCCGCACTCCCGGCGGCCCGCTCCTTTCCGCGTCGCGGGTGCCCGCGGCACCGCGGGTGTTCCGGGCGGCCTCGGCGCTTCGGACGCCCACGGCCGCGGACAGCCGCTCGCCCAGTGTCATGGACACCTTCTCAGCAGGTACGAACATCGGTCACTCCTCCCGCAGCCGGGGGTTGAAGATCTCGTCCATGGCGTCGACGACGAGGACGATGCCCAGGGTGAGCAGCAGGATCGCCAGCAGCGGCGCCAGCATGTACGGCAGCGCGGCGGTCGTCGTCAGCGCGCCGCCGCCGAACACGGCGAGGTTGAGCATGACGCCCCAGTTGTTGGCGTCGAACGGCAGGACGCCCAGGAAGAACAGGCCCACCTGCGCGTACACCGCACCGGTCACCGCGATGAGCGTGTTCATCGCGATGAAGGGGGCCATGCTGGGCAGCAGTTCCCTGCCGACGATGTGCCTGGTGGACAGGCCGAGTCCCC
>NZ_JBEXUE010000807.1:0-2609 GCF_040614275.1 Streptosporangium sp. NPDC006013 | reverse complement strand
CGTCGAGCACGCCGGACAGATGCCTGCCCGCGATGGTGAGCGGGCTGGCGGGCAGCAGAGCGACCGCGGCGCTGGGTGAGGCCGGCCCGCCACCGGCCGCGCTGGCCGAGTTGCTGCGCGAGGTCTCGGAGGCGGCGCTGCTGCTGCAGCTCGAACTGGGGGCTGGGCGCGAACCGATGCTGGCCAGGCAGGCGTTGCTCGCCCTCGCCGCGCGGGAGCGGCCGAAAAACCTGGGCTTCTCCGCGAACGTCATCATCGCGCAGCTGCGCTCCATCGCCGTCGATTTGCTTGAGGCGACCGGGATGGACCACGACGTGGCCTCGGCCGCCCTGACCCCGCTGAACGAGCGGAGCGACGAGAGCACGCGCGGCTGAGGCCGAACAGCCCGAAGGCCGGCCAGATCCGTGAGACGGTCGATCTCGTCGAGGGTGCGGAAGGCGGTGCGGTACAGCCGCTGGTCGCCGATGCTCATCCGCACCGTGTCCACTGCGAATCCGAGCGGGGCCACACTCGTACGCGACCAGCAGCATCACCATTTCCTCTGGTGGAAACCGTGCCTGACCGGCTCCTGTTCACGGCGGTGGGTAGCGGTGGATCTCCGCCCGGTGCCCCGCGGAGCCGGCGAACTTGGTGTCATCGGTGAGCAGCGGCACCCCCAGCAGTTCGGCGAGGGCCACGTACATGCCGTCATACGCGGTGAGATTGTTCCGCAACTCCAGCGCCCGCGACTGCAGAGGCAGCGTCGGGTGCCGCACGATCTTGAGTTGGGCGTAGCGTTCCAGCATGATCCGGGCCCTTGCCTCGGAGATGCGTACCTCCGGCTTACTGGTGATCACGTGCCCGCGTACCACCGATGCGATCTCCACGTCGATCAAGGCTGGGGCGTGCACCTTACGGGCCAGCCGCCGACTCGATGGAGAGCGTGTCACACCACGGCGTACCCGTACGTGGTGACGAACGGTGCGAGATCGGGAACTCCGAAGCTTTCGCACATCGACTTGAAGATCACGGCCTTTTCCTCGCCGAAGCGCCGGACCTGAGCGGCGTAGGAGATGGCGGAGACAAATGTTGGGGGATCGGTTTTGCTGTGAAACTTGTCCGCGTACATCACAAGTTCTTCTTCGGCTGATTCCGCTACGTAGTCGGCAGGTGGCAGCGGGAGGCCTTGCCGCCGTATGTCGTGACGGTTGATTCCCACCCCGGTGTGACAGGAACAGAAGCGGCAGATCTTCTCCGGGAACCCCTCGTCAAGGAGGAGTTGGTAGCCGAGTATCCCGTGACGCACATAGCGTGCGTGATCGAGCCTTCCATCCTGGTCGTACAACCGGTACACCCCGATGTCATGAAGCAGGCTGCCGGCCCGCACCAGGTCCGTATCGAGATCGGGGTCGGCACGGGGGAGGAGCTGTTCCGCGATTCCACACACGATTTCGCAGTGGGTGTAGACGAGATCGAACGCTTCCCGGGTGGGCGCGTACTTCGCGTGCAGCGCGCGAATCTCTCCGTCCGTTGGAATCCGCATGCCGGGAGTTTAACCACCTGTGACGCCGCTGTTCGGCGTCGCGGATCAGCTCAGTGCTCTTCGTCGGCATCGGATTCGGGCTGGTCGCTCTGGCGTGCGCCGCCGCCCTGATCAGCCACCACTGGAGGACGGCTGCTCACCGGCGAGGCGGCACGCGCGCCCGCCGTGGCGCTGTCGCCGCCGAGCCGGCCTGACGCATAACCGCGCTCCAGGGCTATCCACCCGGGGCGCGTCGCCGGCCCTGGCAGATGCGCGATGCGTGAGGTTCCGGCCGACGACGGTTGTGCCGCGTCGCTCAAGGATGACGCTGTCGTCGTATGCCGATGACATGAGTCAATACAGCTTCGGGGGATTCCCTTTGGTCTCCACTACTTTTCGGGTCTGGCTCTCCCATTTCCAGATGAGGTCACGCCACTCGGGGGAGTCGAAGTAGTCGTCCACGGGTGTGGAGGTGTCGAACTCCGGCATGTAGCTGCCCAGGATGCCTTTTTCCAGTATGCCGTCGGCGATTACACCGCGCTCCCGCAGGATCAGAGAGGGAAGCCCCAGTTGGAAGGCCATGGCCGGCTCGATGTGCGACCAAGGGCTCGTCAGCCATTGGTCGCTGATGACGTAGGGGGAGCGGCCCGGCAAGTCGGCCAGATGGTTTCCAACGGCCCGCTCGACGTATGTCCGGCGGAAGGCAATCGTGATCAAGGCGTTTGACTCAAGCATCAAACGGCGGATCGCTTTCAAGGGGGCGTCCATGTCATAGTCCGTCACGCCCAGGGTCCGGGGTGCGAAACCGCGGTCGTCGAGATAGCCGCAGAGTGCTTCGACGAACGCCTCTTGCCGGGAGTTGCATGGTTTCGGATAACTCAGAAAAATGGATATTTTAAATCTGGACCGGGGGGACGGGGCGGCGGCGCTCACGTCGGCAGCCTACAACAGGCCGAAGTAGCGCTATGTTCAGAAATAGCGAGTAGGGAAGAGTCAAAGCTTGACCATTGGCGCGGAAGATCGTCGCGGGTCATCCGGACCCAGGTCAAATGGCCTGTTTGTCGCGGCCGAGGTCTCCGGGCACACCGAGGGAAGACGCAACTGATCC
>NZ_JBEXUE010000806.1:0-2624 GCF_040614275.1 Streptosporangium sp. NPDC006013 | reverse complement strand
GTCTTCCAGGTCGGCGACATCGAGAAGACGCAGGTCTCCAACCTCGCGCTGGGCGGCACGCTCACGCTGGCCCTGCTCGGGCTGGCCGCGGGCATGGTGACCTGGGTCCGCATGGTCATGCCCAAGTACAACCTGGTCCAGGAGCGCCACCCGATGGCCTCCGACACCGAGACCCGGTCCTACGTCGGCGAGACCTTCATGCAGGGCGCGGCCGAGAGCGGCATCACCAAGCGCCCGCTGCTGCGCCGCACCCTGCTGATGGCCGCCGCCCCGCTCGGCCTGGCCCCGCTGGTCCTGCTGCGCGACCTCGGCCCGAGCTACAAGGACTTCCCCGCCAAGCTGCGGCACACCGTCTGGGGAGAGAAGACCAAGGACGGCAAGAACCGCAAGCTCCTCGTCGAGGGAAGCGGCTCGCCCATCCGGGCGGCCGACTTCAACTCCCCCGGCGGCATCCTCTCCGTGGTGCCCGAGGGATACGAGCACGACCTGAACGCACTGGCCAAGGCCACCCTGATCCTGATCAAGTTCCGCCCCGAAGAGCTCAAGTCCGGGACGAACCTGAACTGGACCCACGACGGGATCGTGGCGTACTCCAAGATCTGCACGCACGTCGGCTGCCCCGCGGCCCTGTACGAGCAGACCACGCACCACATCCTGTGCCCGTGTCACCAGTCGACCTTCGACGCCGCCGACGGCGCCAAGGTCATCTTCGGTCCGGCGGCCCGGCCTCTTCCCCAGCTGCCGATCGCCGTGGACGAAGAGGGATACCTGGTGGCGACGGCGGACTTCCCCGTCCCCGTCGGGCCCAGCTTCTGGGAACGTGGCGACGCCGAGGCCGAGTTCCGTGAGGCCGAGGCCCAGAAGGGAGCCCAATCATGAGCACCCCCGTTCCCCAGCCCATCGCGGGCGCGAGCGGCTTCATCGACGACCGCATCGGGGCGGGCAACTTCCTGCGGCGGAACCTGCGGAAGATCTTCCCCGACCACTGGTCGTTCCTGCTCGGCGAGATCGCGCTCTACTCGTTCATCGTCCTGCTGCTGACCGGCACGTTCCTGACGTTCTTCTTCAAGCCCAGCATGGGCCACGTGGAGTACACCGGCTCGTACGGCCCGCTGCAGGGCGTCATGATGTCCGAGGCGTACGCGTCGTCGCTGGCGATCAGCTTCGACGTGCGCGGCGGCCTGCTGATGCGCCAGATGCACCACTGGGCCGCCCTGCTGTTCATCGGCGGCATGATGGTGCACGCGCTGCGGGTGTTCTTCACCGGCGCCTACCGCAAGCCGCGCGAGCTGAACTGGCTGATCGGCGTGCTGCTGCTGACGCTGGCCCTGGCCGCGGGACTGACCGGCTACTCCCTCCCCGACGACCTGCTGTCGGGCGCCGGTCTGCGGATCACCGAGGGTGTGGCGATCTCGCTGCCGCTGGTCGGCACCTGGATCACCTTCTTCCTCTTCGGTGGCGAGTACCCCGGCGTGGACATCGTCTCCCGGTTCTACTCGCTGCACATCCTGCTCATCCCGGGCATCCTGCTGGCGCTCATCTCGGCTCACATGATCCTGATGTGGGTCCAGAAGCACACCCAGATGCCGGGCAAGGGCCGCACCAACGAGAACGTGGTGGGCGCGCCGTTCTACCCGGCCTTCATGGTCAAGGCCGGCGCCTACTTCATGTTCACCTTCGGCGTCATCGCGCTGCTGGGCACCTTCGCCCAGATCAACCCGATCTGGCTGTACGGTCCCTACACCCCGGCCGACATCTCGGCGGGCTCTCAACCCGACTTCTACATGGGCTTCCTTGAGGGTTCGCTCCGTCTGATGCCCGCCTGGGAGATCAACGTCCTGGGCTTCACGCTGCCGATGAGCGTGCTGATCCCGGCGCTGGTGCCGATGGGCATCATCATGACGGGTCTGGCGCTGTATCCGTTCATCGAGCAGTGGGTCACCGGAGACCGCCGCGAGCACCACGTCGTGGACCGTCCCCGCAACAACCCGCACCGCACCTCGATCGGCATGGCCGCGATCACGTTCTACGGGGTCCTGTGGCTGCTCGGCGCCAACGACGAGATCGCCGCGTTCTTCCAGGTGTCGCTGAACTGGACGACCTACGTCGGCCGGGTCCTGATCTTCGCCGGTCCCGCGCTCGCCTACTACGTCACCTACCGGGTCTGCCTGGGCCTGCAGCGCGCCGACGCGGCCATCATCGGCCACGGCGTGGAGTCCGGTGTGATCAAGCGACTGCCGCACGGCGAGTACATCGAGGTCCACGTCCCGCCCAACGAGGCCATCGAGGCCCACATGCGGGGCAAGGAGCCGGTCCCGGTCCTCACCGGGGGCGGCGGCGGAGACGACGACGGCATCCCGTCCAGGGCGACGCGCGGCCCGCTCGGCAAGCTCCGCACCAAGATGAGCGCGGCCTACGGCGGCGAGAAGATCCCGCTCGACGACGGCCACGGCCACGGTGAGGGCCACGAGGAGCACACCGCGGTCGGCCAGGGTGGAGACGACAAGTCCCTGACCCACTGATCCGCCACGGCTGACGCGACGCGGAGACCGCAGCGGTGCAGGACGTGCATCTCGGCGGCATACCGGTGTGCCTGCTCGGCATCGAGTCACGGGCGGTGCCCC
>NZ_JBEXUE010000805.1:0-2624 GCF_040614275.1 Streptosporangium sp. NPDC006013 | reverse complement strand
CCGCGAATCGCAAGCGCCCCCGGGGTCGACCGGCAGGGTCGAGCCGGTTCTGACGGGCAGGGCCTCCCCCGAGATGAGGCCCTGATCTCATCACAGCGACCGAGCCCGCAACCCCCCAAGCGGTGCCCGGTCACTTAGAAGGACGCAAACGAGGCACCCTGCGGTTGCTCAGGGTGAAAAGAATATTCCGGGAGGTCACAGCCCAGCGTGGAGCCCCTGGAAGAACCGTCCCGCGGCGGCCGCACCTGCCGTGGGGTCGGGGCTCTGCATCAGCACGGCGACGGCCACGTCTCCCTGCCATCCCACGAACCAGGCGAACGGCTTGCGGTTCTGCGAGGCGACGGCCGTGATGCCGTGGACGGGGTCGCCGGGAGCCGCGGCGGCACGTGCCGAGCCCGCGGTCACGCCACTGCGCATGAAGGTGCGGAGGGTGTCGACGGTCTTGTCGTCCAGTTTGATCGGATCGGGCGCCTTGTAAGGCTCGGTCTCCGTCGTGGGATCGGTGGTCCGAGGGTCGGTGACCAGAACCGGCGGACGCCAGGTGCCCGAGGCGACCGCCCCGGCGACCAGCGCCATGGAGAGCGGGCTGACCAGCACGTTCTGCCCGGCGAGTGCCTTCGCCGTGGCGGCGTCGTTCTTGAGCGGCCTCATGGAACCGCTGAACCCCTTCAGCGGCAGGGCCCAGGGCGCCCCGATGCCGAACTTCGCGGCGGCGGACGCCAGCTCGGAGCCGTCGATCCTGCGGGCCAGCGAGGCGAGCGCGGTCACGCAACCGGTGGCGAAGTTGGCCTGAAGGGTCGGCGTCACCCCGATGGGCGCGCCCTCCTGATGGAACGCGACACCACCGACGGTCCTGTCCGCGGGGCAGGCCAGCTTCTGTTTGGGGCTGATCCGCGCCTTGAGCATGCCCTCGACGGACATGATGGAGAACGTGGTCCCCGCGGGGAACCTCCCGGCGAGGGCGTGCTTCTCCTGGTTGTACTCGTTGGTGCTGGACACCGCCAGGATGTCGCCGGTCGAGGCCTGAACCGCGACCATCATGCCGGACCCGCCCAGCAGCGCGCTGTCGGCCGCCTTCTGGTGGGCGCGGTCGAGCGTGGTCTGCACCGGCGAGGTGGAACGGTCGGGCCGCCACTTCTTGAGCTCGGTCACCTTGAGCGTCTTGAGATCGACAGTGATCACACGGGTGTCGGTCGAGCCGGTCAGGTGCTCCTGGTACGCCTTCTGCAGACCGGCCCTGCCGACCGTGTCCCCGGCCCGCTGCGGACCGCCGAGCTGCTGCTCGGTCTCGGGGGTGACGGCGGTGACGGTGCCGACGATCTGGGTGGGCGAGGCGGGGGCGACCGACTGCTCCTGCTGGGAGAGGATGATGCCGGGGATCGCCTCCAGCTGGGCGCGGAGCTGCCCGAACTTCGTACGGCCGAAGGTGACCAGCGGGACCTGGAGGTTGGGCTGGGCGGAACGGATCCGGCTCAGCAGGCGGTCATGCGGAAATCCAGTGATCTTGGAGAGCCGCTGGCAGAGCTTGTCCGCCTCGTCGTTCTTCAGATTGGCCGGGATCACGCTCGCCACGTGCAGGATGGCCTTCTCCTGCAGCGGGTCGCGGTTGCGGTCGAGGATCGGCTGGCGCCCCTCGGGGGTGACCTTCACGGCGAACCGCTGCCCCTCGCGCAGCTGGGGGTGGAGAACGCTGGGCGACCAGCGCACCTTCCAGCTGCCGTCGACCAGGTGCAGCGGGAGCTTGCCCTCGTACTCCCACAGGGGGTTGTTCTCCCCCAGGTCGACCTCGGCGTCGAAGTCGGCCTCGACCTCGTCCGCGGCGCGCCGCATGCTCTTGACGTTGAAGCGGAACGAGGCCGCGTCCAGCTGGAGCTTGGCGTCTTCGAGCGCCTTGCTGACAACCTTCTCATCGCCGTCGGTGCGCTTGGCCGCCGCGGCGTAGTCGCCCGTCTGCCAGCCGATCAGGAAGTCGCGCACCGCCTCGTGGGCCGAGGGCTCCTCGAAGCAGGCGGACAGCATGGGAGCCGTCACCGCCAGCGCGAGCGCCGCGGAGGCGGCACGCCTGGCCCTTCCTCTCACCGTCATCTGTTCCTGTGCCTGAGCGCGCGTGCCATCTCCCGCTTGGCCTGGTTCTCGGCCAGCGTCTGCCGCTTGTCCCAGTCCTTCTTTCCCTTGGCGAGGCCGATCTCGATCTTGGCCCTGCCGTCCTTGAAGTAGATGGCGAGCGGCACCAGGGTCAGGCCGCCCTCCTTGGTCTTGGCGACCAGCTTGTCGATCTCCTTGCGGTGCAGCAGGAGCTTGCGGGATCGGCGCGCGGCGTGGTTGGTCCAGGTACCCATGGTGTATTCGGGGATGTGGACGTTGATCAACCATGCCTCGCCGTCCTTGATGACGGCGTACCCGTCGAGGAGGGAGGCGCGGCCGAGCCGCAGCGACTTGACCTCCGTGCCCTGGAGCACAAGACCAGCCTCGTAGGTGTCCTCGATGTGGTAGTCGTGCCAGGCACGCTTGTTCTGGGCGATTACCTTCCGCCCGGTCTCACGTGGCATGTCTTGAGCCTACCGGTCAGCGGAGCCACGAACCGCGCCCGAGAGCGGCGCGCGGGCGCCGGGCGCCCGCGCGAC
>NZ_JBEXUE010000804.1:0-2625 GCF_040614275.1 Streptosporangium sp. NPDC006013 | reverse complement strand
TCACGGGGTGCTGTCGGCTCCTGCCCACCGACGGTCCTTATATGATCCCCGACGTCTTCTCCGAGACGTTGCGCGGCGCCCCCGCTCCTCGCGATCCGAGCATCTGGGAGCTCAGCCGCCTGGCCACTGGCCGGGCCTGGCCCCGCACTACGGCAGCGGGTTTCGGCCCGCTTGCCCTTGCGCTGCTCCGGGACGCGTTTCGCTGGGTTGATCGGTACGGTGACACGGTGGTCGCGGTCTCAGGCGTGGCCCTGGAGCGGCGCCTGCATGTCATGGGTGTTCCCACCCGGCGTTTCGGTGACGGCAGGGCGACGCGCCTTGGCCGGCTTCTGTGTTCCGCCTATGCCGTCTCAACCCAGGCCTTCCTTGAGAACGCGCCTGCCGCGCCGACGGCGGCGACGATTCCCTGCCAGGACGAGTCCTAGCCCCCGCCTCCAGCACGGAGGACGGGGGCGCCGGGGCAGCGAGGATCAGCGGGTCTTCTGTGATTTTTCTGTCCGGTTTTTTCGGGCTGTTTTCGGTGGGCGTCCCGGTCGCCCTTGCATGACGGCCTCCTTCGGGGGTGTCATTCGTCGGTGGGCAAGTTCTCGATGGCGGCGCGGCGCTCGTCCTCCGACTCCGACGGCAGCGTGTATCGGCGGGCGGTCTCGATGTCGTCAGGCGCCGGCCGCGGGCGTTGACGAACAGGGGTGTCGTTAAGAGTCGTGTCACCAGGTACACGCGATCGTGTTGACCCTGGTGGCAGCCCTCGCAGCCGGACCGAGCTCACCTGCCAGAACGCTTGTTCCCTCTCGTTATCCCAGTTCGCTGACCTGGGCTAATGCGATCGCGTGTACCTGGTGACAGCTTCATTACCGACACCCCAATGCGTCCGCCTGATATTTTCCTGGCCCATGTTCGTGCGCACGGCCGTTGCCCAGATCCCGATCTCCTGGAACATCCCCGGCAACCTGAGCGAGATCACGCGAGTGGTCGAAGCCTGCACCGATGATGACTTGGTGGTCTTTCCCGAAGGAGCTCTGTCCGGCTACGGCGCCGACTTGGCTCCGCTTTCCCGGCTGGAGCCGGCCGAGTTGGAGGCGGCTGTTACCGAGCTCGCCGAGGTGGCCGCGCGAACCGGTGTCCACGTGATCTGCGGATCACTGGTCCCCAATGCCAGGCAGTGGTGGAACGCCTCCCTCGTCTTCACCCCCGAAGGTGAGCAGCACATCTACCGGAAGATCAACCTGGCGATGAACGAGCGCGGCGTGCTGGCCGCCGGCTCCGCCCTTCCCGTGCACCGGCTCACGCTTCCCGAGGGAGAGGTCACCGTCGGGACGCAGATCTGCCGAGAGATCCGCTTCCCCGAACAGTGGCAGCACCTCGCCCGTTGCGGCGCGCAGATGCTTGTGTATCTGACGAATGCTGCCAACCTCGCCGAGCCGTACGGGGTATGGCGCAGCCACCTGATCAGCCGAGCAGCCGAGAACCAGCGATGGGTGCTATCCGCCAACGTCGCCGATCCGCTCACCCACTGCCCGACAATGATCATCTCCCCGAGAGGCGAGGTCGTTGCTGAGGCTGCTGACGGGGAACCCGCCGTGCTGCGTGCGGTGATCGACACCGGCGGCGTCGGTGACTGGTATCTCGGCCAGCGCCGCCACGACGTCATCGACACCCGCTACCTCGGTTCGGTCTGACGGGCTGCGGCCAAGTACGGGCTGCCCCGCTTCCCCCTGTGTCCTGGTAATGCTCCACAGCCACGTTGGCAGGCGCGTTGGCAGCCTGATTCCGGAATCGGCAGTGTTCGCCCAAACAGGACACCGCGCGCAACACGGGGTCCCGGTAGTAATGGCCGTGAATCCAACGATGTTGCTGCTGACCTGCGGAGATTCCTTGGGAAACACGATCACGAAACGGCAGGCCAAGCTCTATCCATGCAGGTCAGACCTGTATCCGTTGGATTTTCCGCGATTGCTACCGGAACCCCCATCAGCCAGCCGGCCGGATTGGTCGGAGAGGCACGCGGCCACGACACCAGCGCCTCAGCCACCGCCTCCTGAGCCGCGTCCTCGGCCAGCCCGAAATCGCCGGTGAACCGGGTCAGCGCGGCGACGATCCGGGCCGACTCGATCCGCCAGACGGCCTCGACGTCGGCCCTACCCATCAGATCTGGCCGTCGCTCTCGCTGCCCTGCGGGACCTCGTCGGCCTCGGCCACCCGCCGGACCTCGATCTTGGACCCGCGGACCGCCGGGACCCGCTTGGCCCACTCGACCGCCTCCTGTTTCGTGGCGACATCGAGCAGGAAGTAGCCACCGAACAGTTCCCTGGTCTCGCCATACGGCCCGTCCGTGACCACCGGCACCTCGCCGCTGAAGTCGACCACGACGCCCTGGCCCGGATCATCCAGCCCTTCGGCCGCGACGAGAACCTCGGCCTTCATCATGTCCTCGATGAACCGGCGGGTCGTGTCCATCATCTCGTCGAGATCAGCCATCATGGCCGCGTTCGTCTCATCGGTGCCCCGCATGATCAGCAGGTATTTCGACATCGCGTTCTCCTCGTCCGGCGGGGCCGCCCATCGGCCCTCGCCCCCATACGTCGAACGAGCGGCCCGCTGATCGACACGGCCCCGGAGAAATCT
>NZ_JBEXUE010000803.1:0-2635 GCF_040614275.1 Streptosporangium sp. NPDC006013 | reverse complement strand
CTCCGTGATGACCGAGCCCCGGCGCCGGGTACCGATACTGGTCATCTCCTCAGACCCTCGCGACCCCGAGGTGGCGCGGGAGCGTGCCGATCATCCGGCCGACGGGCAGGAGAGCACCGCGCCGGCCGAGTACCACGATCGTGTTCGCGCCGCTGCCGGCGGCCCGGCAGCGGTTGTTGCGGATCTACGGCAGGACCGGTACCCGCCTGCTGACCCACAGCGAGGCCGGCAACGGCGACGACTGCATGCGCCTGGCCGTCATCGCGCTGCTGAAAGGCTGGCCCCAGGAGGCGCGCCAGTGGCTGCGCCAGGCCGGCGACGCCGCTCACCCCGCCGCGCCGGGCCTGTTCGATGACCCCGACCGCCTGCAGGTGGCTACCGAACTCGCCTACCGCTACGGCCACCACTACCAGTGCTCGGATCCGAACAAGCTCAGCGTCGCGATGTTCTTCTACCGGCTGGCCAGCGATTGTGGCCATGCCGAGGCCGCCTATCGCCTCGCGAGGATTCACCGGGCCAAGGATGAGGACTGGGCGGCCGCGAGTTTGTTCAGCCGCGCGGCCGGCAACGGCCACCCCGAGGCCGCCGCCGAGTTCGACGGCGCCTCCGAACAGCTCGCCCAGCCTCCGTGGAACGCCGAGGGCGCGCTGCCCATCGGCCTGATCGAAGAACAGGAACCCGCTACGGAGCCGCCCTCGCCGGCCGGTGATCCTCCCGCGGAATTCACCTGAGGCGGCTTGAAGACCACTGGTGCCGCCCATCACCTCGGCCACCGGCAAGCGACACGGTGGCATGGTGAGAACGACGTCGATGCCCGTCACGAAAAGACAGGCAGGCTCGAACCGGCCTAAGCCGCCGATCAGGATCTTGTCCCTTCCCTCGGACGAGGGCGGTTCTTCTGCAGCGACCGACCTCCACCAAAGTGTCTATCAGTGATCACCTTGTCACTTCAGGTGAATTCCTTGATTTCTGTGATTCTTCAAACCGCGCTTTCATCCCGAAACGGCCGTCCGCACGACATCAGATGACACGGGCTGGCTTTCCGCTTCGGCAAGACCCCCGAAAGCCACCTCACCGGCCTTCAGCTGCACAGGGCCATCTTGTGGATCCGAAGCCTTCAACCCATCCGAAGATCCGAATTCCGTACCGGCCCTAATTCGGTACGTCCTGAGCACCGGCGCCTACGGCGAGGTCGGCGCCTCCCCGCAGTTCGCGGCGGAGCACGAGGGCGTGGCGGAGGTAGTTCCGCGCCAGGCGGGTACGGCCCGCCGACCGGTGCAGCTCGCCGAGCGTCTGGACCGTGGCGGCCTCCCCGCTCCGGTCTCCGAGCCGCTGGAAGATCAGCAAAGAGCGCTCCAGCTGGTCGGAGGCGTGCGACCGGTCACCGCGGACCACCTGCAGGCCGCCCAGCCCCTGCATGGCGTAGGCCCCGCAGTGCAGGTCGCCGAGGCCTTCGAAGATGTCCAGCGCACGCCCCTGGAAGCGCATCGCCTGGCCGGGGTCCGCCCCCAGATCGTGCAGCCGCCCGAACTGCATGGACACGCAGCCCTCGCGATGGGAGTCACCGATCTCCCTGGCCAGCCGCAGCGCCGCGGCCAGCCAGTTCGAGGCCTGCCGCAGGTCGCCCGAGGCCAGGCAGGCCCGCCCGATGGCCTGCCGCGCGTAGGCCTCGCCGCTCTGGTCTCCCATGGCGAGGAACATGGCCAGAGCCTGCCGGAAGTACCCGAGCGCCCGGAGATTCTCGCCGCAGAACTGGTTGACCGCCCCCAGCCCGCAGATCGAGGTCGCCTCCCCCCGCCTGTCCCCCAGCTCGTGGAAGATCCTGAGGGATCGCCGGAACATCTCCGTCGCCTCGGCGTAGCGGTCCTGGTAGAGACTCACCTGGGCCAGGCCGCGGAGCATGGCCGCCTCGCCGTGGCGGTCCTTGGCCAGGCACGCGGCCTCCAGGGCGATCCGGTGGGTGGAGCGCCACTCGTCGAAGTGGCAGCGCAGGTCGAAGTAGGGGACGAGTGCCGCGGCGAGCCCCCACGCCGATCCGGCCAGCCCGGCGTCGGCGGCGAGGCGTACCGCCCCCACCAGCGCGTCGTGCTCGGCGTCGAACCAGGACAGCGGGTCGGCGGTCAGGCGGCCGAGGGTGTCCTCGGCCAGGTGCCAGCGGGTGGCCGAGGCCGAGGTCAGGCTGAAGAGCGTGGTCGGCAGCCGCGCGGTCGCGCTCTCGGTGGTGGCCGTCCACGCGCCGAGCACCCTGATGAGCGCGTGCCGATCCGAGGCGCCGCCGGCCTTCTCCCTGGCGTTGCAGCGGACCAGGTCGTGCAGCCGGTAGCGCGGCTGGCCGATCGGGTCGGTCCCGACCAGCTGGAGCAGGTTCGCGTCGACCAGGGCATCCGTCACCTCGTCGGCCTGGTGCCGGCCCAGTGCGGCGTCGACCACCCAGCCGGGCAGGGACTGCGGGCCCAGGAGGCCGAGCGCACGGAAGGCACATGCCGCGTCCTCGGGCAGCAGCCGGTAGCTACGGTCGAGGCTGACCCGCACTCCCAGATCTCCGGCGCACAGCTCGCTGAGCCGGTTCGACTCGACCTCCAGCCGCTGCCGCAGCACTCCGAGCGACCAGCCGGGCCGCCCCGCCAGCCGCGCC
>NZ_JBEXUE010000802.1:0-2637 GCF_040614275.1 Streptosporangium sp. NPDC006013 | reverse complement strand
TGCGTCGGAGACGGCGCCGAGGCGCTCAGGCGCGCGCTGTCCAACCCGCCGGACCTGATGGTGCTCGACCTGATGCTCCCCAAGATGGACGGGCTCCAGGTGTGCAGGAAGCTCAGGGAGCGGTGGCCGGTTCCAGTGATCATGCTGACCGCGCTGGGTGAGGAGATGGACAGAGTCGTCGGTCTGGAGACCGGTGCCGACGACTACGTCACCAAGCCCTTCAGCCCCAGGGAACTGGCCCTGCGCGTGCAGTCGGTGCTGCGGCGGGCGCGCGGCGCCTCGCTGCCGACCGGCACCGGGGTGCTCAGGGACGGTGATCTGACCGTCGACGTCGGGGCGCACGAGGTGCGGTTCCGAGGTGACGAGATCATGCTGACCGCCCGCGAGTTCGACCTTCTGGCCCACCTGATGCGCAACCCCCGCCAGGCCTTCAGCCGCTCCGCGCTGCTCAACCAGGTCTGGGGCTGGTCCTTCGGCGACTCCTCCACGGTGACCGTCCACGTCCGCCGCCTCCGCGAGAAGATCGAGCCGGATCCGACCGTTCCCCGGCGCATCGTCACGGTGTGGGGCGTCGGCTACCGCTACGAACCGCTGGTGGAGCCGTGATCCCCGAGATCCTGCTGATCGTCGCGGTCACCGCCGGCCTCGGCCTGCTGGTCGCGCTCGCCGGGCTGGGGGCGATGTGGCTGCTGCGCGAGCGATCGATCGGCGCGATGCTCGCGGTGGTCGTCGTGGTGACCGTGGTGGCGACGGTGGGCGGTGTGGTCGCCATCACCCTGAAAATGATCATTGAGGGTACGCCTAGGGACATCGTGCTCAGCGTGGTCGCGGTGGGTGGTCTGGTCGGGCTGGGCGTCGCGACGGTGCTCGCCCGCCGGGTCGTGGCGGCCAGCCGCAGGCTCGTCGACGCGGTGCACGCGGTGCCCGGCTCGGGGGAGTTCACCCCGCCCGGAGGTCTCCCCGCCGAGCTCGGCACGATCGCCGGGAGCCTGGATCAGGCCTACCGGCGCCTGCGCCTGGGTCACGAGCGCGAGCGCGCCCTGGAGAGCGCGCGTCGTGAGCTCGTCGCCTGGGTCAGCCACGACCTGCGTACCCCGCTGGCGGGCATGCGGGCCATGGCGGAGGCCCTGGAGGACGGGGTGGTCGCCGACCCCGAGACCGTAGGCCGTTACCACCGGCAGATCCGTCTGGAGGTGGACCGGCTGTCGGGAATGGTCGACGACCTCTTCGAGCTGTCCAAGATCCACGCGGGGGCGCTGCGCCTGTCACGCAACCGGATCGGCCTCGGCGACCTGGTCGCCGACGCGCTGGCCGGGGTGGAGCAACTGGCCAGGGCCAAGGGGGTGCGGCTGGCCGGCGAGGTCGACCCGGTGATCCCCGTCCAGGCCGACGCGGCCGAGCTCTCCCGGGCGCTGCGCAACCTGGTGGTCAACGCGATCAGGCACACTCCCGGCGACGGCACCGTCCTGGTCCGCGCCTCGATCGAGGGCCAGATCGCCTGCCTGTCCGTCGCCGACTGCTGCGGCGGCATTCCGGCGGACGACCTGCCCCGCGTCTTCGACGTCGCCTTCCGCGGTGAGGCGGCCCGCACGCCCAGTGCCGACGGCGCCGGAGCGGGCCTCGGCCTGGCGATCGCGCGCGGCATCGTCGAGGCCCACGAGGGAGCGATCGGCGTCGTCAACTCCGGTCCGGGCTGCCGCTTCGAGATCCGCCTGCCGATCTCCGTCTGAACGGCACCGCCCGGCCGCCATCGAGGGGCGCCGTCGGGGGGCGCCGTCGGGGGGGCGCCGTCGGGGGGCGCCGTCACCGGCCCTGATCCGATCGGCCCGGGTCCGGCGAGCCGCCGGTTCGGGCCGTCAGCCGGGGCCGTTGCCGTTGGAGGTCGGCGCGGTCGTGGTGTCGCTCTCGGGTCTCACCGAGACCATGAGGGTCACCTGCGCGCACTCGTCGTCCTCGGCGGTGCCGGTTTCGACGTGCCGGCAGGAGGTGAGCCTCCTGGTGGTGCCCAGGGACTCCACCATCGCCCGGAACGTCGGGCACGGCCAGCGCCACATGCAGCTGCGGCAGCGCAGGATCGGATGTGCCGTGTCGCTGGTGATGCCGCCCGCGTCACGGGGCTGGTGCAGGTCGAGCAGCCTGACGCCGAGCGTGGCGAAGTCGAGGAGCTCTTCGCGTGCCCCTTCGAGGAAGTCGAGGTCCTCGGTCGACAGGCTGGTTCTGATCGGGACGTGTCCCTCGTGGTTCACCAGGCTCCGCAGTGAACTCGCCGCATCGCGCCACGAGGTGGCCTTGTCGGTACGAGTGATCATGGACTCCAGATGTTCCCGGAGCCGCTGCCGCTGGAGATCCTCGGGTAGATCGGTGTTCATCGGTTACTTCCAGCGTGGATACCCCCGCCTGCGGGCGGGGGAGGAAACGCGGCACAGTGCCGCGCTTCTGGGCGGGTGGTGTAGCCGTAGCCGTCGGCTCGTTGGAGCAGGCGAACATGGCGATGGTGGATGCCCTGCACAAGGCCGTGCCGGGTGCGGATGACGACGGAGCCGGCCACGGTGCGGTCGCGCAGGCGGATGACGAACGGGGTGTGGCGCACCACCACCGCCCGGTCCGCCGCCGGCAGGCGGCGGGCACGAGCCGGGT
>NZ_JBEXUE010000801.1:0-2645 GCF_040614275.1 Streptosporangium sp. NPDC006013 | reverse complement strand
ATCAGGTCGACGCCCAGCTCGGTCGCCATCTGCGGGACGTACTTGTTGAACGAGTTCCAGAAGTCGGAGTCCGCGCGGGCCCCGGCCGGGGGCTCCGCCTCCCGCCCGCGGAGGGCGCCTGGCGGAGTGGAGCGGACCTACCAGCTCACCAGGCCCGAGCGTCTGGATCTGGAGACGTTCGCCAGGGCGACGGGGACCCACCCCGAGCTGGTGCGGCGTCTTGTCGCGCTGGGCCTGCTCGACGCCGGGACCGACTCCGCCGGGCACCTGTGGTTCCCGCCTCCCGAAGTGCTCACCATGGCACGGATCCGGCGGCTGCGGGCCGGGTTCTCGATCAACTATGCCGCGCTCGGCCTCGTACTGGATCTGCTGGACCGCATCGCCCAGCTGGAGGCCGCCCAGCGTGGGCGTTCCCGACTCACCGGAGGCTCGCCGTGGACATGAACCAGCTGACCCAGAAGTCGCAGGAGGCGCTGCACGACGCGCAGACCAAGGCCCTGCGCTTCGGGCACACCGAGGTGGACGGCGAGCACCTGCTGCTGGCGTTGCTGGACCAGCCGGAGGGGCTGATACCCCGCCTGCTCTCGTACGCGAACGTCGATACCGACAGGCTCAGGGGCGATCTGGAGGCGGAGCTGGGCCGCCGCCCCAAGGTGAGCGGTCCCGGCGCCGCGCCGGGCCAGGTCTATGTGACGCAGCGGCTCTCCCGCCTGCTGGACGCGGCCAAACGGGAGGCCGACCGGCTCAAGGACGATTACGTGTCGGTGGAGCACCTGCTCATCGCCCTGCTCGAGGAGGGCAGCTCGAGCTCCGCCGGGAGACTGCTGCACGATCAGGGGCTGACCAGGGACGGCTTCCTCAAGGCGCTCACCTCGATCCGCGGCAACCAGCGGGTGACCTCCGCGATGCCCGAGGTGGCGTACGAGGCGCTGGAGAAGTACGGGCGCGACCTGGTGGCCGACGCCCTGTCGGGCAAGCTCGACCCGGTCATCGGGCGCGACGCCGAGATCCGCCGGGTCGTCCAGATCCTGTCCCGCAAGACGAAGAACAACCCCGTCCTGGTCGGTGACCCCGGCGTCGGCAAGACCGCCATCGTGGAGGGACTCGCGCAGCGGATCAGCCACGGGGACGTGCCGGAGGGACTCAAGGGCAAGACGGTCTTCAGCCTCGACATGGGCTCGCTGGTGGCCGGGGCCAAGTACCGGGGCGAGTTCGAGGAGCGCCTCAAGGCCGTGCTCAACGAGGTCAAGGCCGCCGAGGGGCGGATCCTGCTCTTCGTCGACGAGATGCACACCGTGGTCGGCGCCGGAGCGGCCGAGGGCGCCATGGACGCGGGCAACATGCTCAAGCCCATGCTGGCCCGCGGCGAGCTGCACATGATCGGGGCGACGA
Source organism: Streptosporangium sp. NPDC006013 (assembly GCF_040614275.1). Classification (NCBI taxonomy): domain Bacteria; kingdom Bacillati; phylum Actinomycetota; class Actinomycetes; order Streptosporangiales; family Streptosporangiaceae; genus Streptosporangium; species Streptosporangium sp. NPDC006013. The sequence continues at coordinate 1,253 of NZ_JBEXUE010000801.1, read as the reverse complement.
CCCTCAGCGAGTACCGCAAGCACATCGAGAAGGACGCCGCACTGGAGCGCCGGTTCCAGCCGGTGATGGTCGACGAGCCCTCGGTCGAGGACGCCGTCTCCATCCTGCGTGGCCTGCGCGAGCGCCTGGAGATCTTTCACGGGGTGAAGATCCAGGACAGCGCGCTGGTGGCCGCCGTCGTGCTGAGCCACCGCTACATCTCCGACCGTTTCCTGCCGGACAAGGCCATCGACCTGGTGGACGAGGCGTGCGCGATGCTCCGTACGGAGATCGACTCGATGCCCGCCGCGCTCGACGAGCTCACCCGCAGGGTGATGCGCCTGGAGATCGAGGAGGCCGCGCTCGCCAAGGAGGAGGACCTCGCGAGCGGGGTCCGCCTGGAGGAACTGCGCGCGGAGCTCGCCGACGTGCGCGCCGAGGCCGACGCCATGCGGGCGCAGTGGGAGGCCGAGCGGCACGCGCTACGCGCCGTCCAGAGCCTGCGCGAGGAGATCGAGCACGTACGCGCCGAAGCCGATCGGGCCGAGCGCGACTACGACCTCAACCGTGCCGCGGAGCTGCGGCACGGCAAGCTGCCCGAGCTGGAGCGGCGGCTGGAGGCGGAGGAGGAGCGTCTGCTCGCCAAGCAGGGGACGGCGCGTCTGCTGCGCGAGGTCGTCACCGACGACGAGATCTCGATGATCGTCTCCCGGTGGACGGGCATCCCGGTGAGCCGCCTGCAGGAGGGCGAGCGGGAGAAGCTGCTGCGGCTGGACCAGGTCCTGCACGAGCGGGTGATCGGCCAGGACGAGGCGGTGCGGTTGGTGGCCGACGCCGTCATCCGGGCCCGTTCCGGCATCAAGGACCCGCGCCGCCCGATCGGGTCGTTCATCTTCCTGGGGCCGACGGGCGTCGGCAAGACCGAGCTGGCCAAGGCGCTCGCGGAGGCGCTCTTCGACACCGAGGACAACATGATCCGCATCGACATGAGCGAGTACCAGGAGCGGCACACGGTCAGCCGCCTCGTCGGCGCGCCCCCCGGCTACGTGGGGTACGAGGAGGGCGGCCAGCTGACCGAGGCCGTGCGGCGCAAGCCGTACTCCGTGGTGCTCTTCGACGAGGTGGAGAAGGCGCACCCGGATGTCTTCAACACGCTGCTGCAGGTGCTGGACGACGGGCGGCTCACCGACGCGCAGGGCAGGACCGTCGACTTCCGCAACACGGTCCTGATCATGACCTCCAACATCGGCTCCGTCTACCTCCTCGACGGCGTC
>NZ_JBEXUE010000800.1:0-2647 GCF_040614275.1 Streptosporangium sp. NPDC006013 | reverse complement strand
TCCTGGGATCGATGTTCTACTCCGTCTACTTCAACGGTGGCATCGCCATCCACGGCTCCACCCTCGTTCCCCGCTTCCCCGCCTCCCACGGGTGCGTCCGGGTCCCGCTGCACAACGCCGTCCCCCTCTACCGGCTCCTCCAGCCGGGTGATCCGGTGTACGTCCGCCGTCCCGAGGTCCGCGTCGAACGCCGCCCGGAGGCTCACCCGGAACGACCCCGGCGGATCCCCAGGGCTCGGCACCCCGAGGCCCCCCGTATTCCGCGCGGACACGCCACGTCCGCACGCCCCGCGCACGGCCTGCGGGGAAGGTGAGACCTCAGCCCGGCGACCGTCCCGCCTCGGCGGATCCTGGGCCGCTCCCGTACCGGCCGCCGGCCTTTCGCGTGCTCAGGAGGCGAAGGCGTCGAGGGCTGAGAGGATCTCCGTCCTGAACGTGTCGCTGCCGGTGTGCCCGGCGTCGTCGACCACGACCAGCCGGGCGTCGGGCCAGGCCTGAGCGAGTTGCCATGGCGTGTCGAGCGGCCCGCTCAGGTCCAGGCGGCCGTGGACGAGTACGCCGGGGATCCCGGCCAGTCGTCCGGCCTCGCGCAGCAGGGCACCCTCCTCCAGCCAGGCGGCGTTGGAGAAGTAGTGCGCGCAGATCCGTACGAAGGCCAGCAGGGCGGCGGAGGGCCGGTCGCTGTAGGCGTTCGGCGTGCCGTTGGGCTCCAGGGAGACCACCGCGTCCTCCCAGGCGGTCCAGTCGTGCGCCGCCCTGGCCCGCACCTCGGGATCGGGGTCGGCCATGAGCCGTGCGTAGGCCGCGAGCAGATCACCGTCGCGGTCGGCCTCGGGGACTCCCCGCCTGAACCTCTCCCACTCCTCGGGAAAGAACCGCCCGACCCCCCGGTAGAGCCAGTCGATCTCGGAGCGGCGCGTCATCGTGACGCTGGCGACGACCATCTCCGACACCCGCTCGGGGTGGGTCTCGGCGTAGGCGAGCATCAGCGTGGAGCCCCACGACCCGCCGTACAGCAGCCACCGGTCGATGCCGAGGTGCTCGCGCAGGCGCTCCATGTCGGCGACCAGATGATGGGTGGTGTTGGTGCTCAGGTCGGTCGCGGGGTCGCCGGCGTGTGGCAGGCTGCGGCCGCAGTTGCGCTGGTCGAACAGGACGACCCGGTACCGCGAGGGGTCGAAGAGGCGACGGTGGCCGGGCCTGCACCCCGACCCGGGGCCGCCGTGGACGACGACCGCGGGCTTGCCGGCGGGGTTGCCGCAGACCTCCCAGTAGACGAGGTTGCCGTCACCGGTGTCGAGCAGGCCGTGCTCGTGGGGCTCGATAGGGGGGTACAAGGCGAGTTCCTCTCCGGAGATATAACAGCACTGGTACATTAGTGGCATGTCAACTCCCGAGCTACTCGGTACACGGCTGCGCCATCTCCTCGACCAGCTGGACGCGGGGGTCGCCGCCGTCTACACCGACCTCGGCCTGGACGGCTTCCGCCCGCGCTACACACCGATCCTGCGAACACTGGCGGCCACCGGGCCCAGCTCCATCCGCGACCTGGGCAGAGCGATCGGTGTCACGCATTCGGCGGCCAGCCAGACGGTCGCGCAGCTGGCCAAGGAGGATCTGGTCACTCTCACCCCCGGCGCCGACGCGCGCCAGCGGATCGTCAGGCTGACCGCCAGGGCCGAGTCACTGATGCCCCTCCTCGACAGGGAGTGGGCGGCGACCAGCGCGGCGGCGGCCGAACTGGAGGCGGAGCTGTCCTACCCGCTGAGCAGGCTCGTCGAGGAGGCGCTGGAGTCGCTGAGCAGGCGGCCGATGCGGGACAGGATCGCCGGGGCGGTCGATCTGTAGACCGGGCCGTCCCTATTCCGGCGCCCGCACGCTGCCGATGCCCAGGGTGCTGACCATCGGCAGCATCCCCGACTCGAACACCGCGCCCAGCAGAGGCTGGTTGAGCAGGGCCAGCCGTTGGGCCGACTCGGTCCCGAGCGCGCGCCACGGCCCGGCGGCCAGTTCGTCGGTGATCCGCTCGACCCGGTCACGGAGCGCCTGGCCCGCCGTGGTGGCGACCCCCTCCGCGTCGACCAGGCCACGGGTGGCCAGCCGGTCGCGGGCGGCCGCCCATTCCTCGTCGCTCCAGCCGCGGCCCGCGAAGTTGCTCACCGGTGCGGCCCCGATCGCGGCGAACGAGACCAGCGCCTCGCACCCGTCCAGTTCCGCGGTCGCCAGGGCTGCCAGGTGCCCGTCGCCCCTGTGCTCACGCAGCACGGTGTAGGCCTGCCAGAGCGCCAGGTGCGGCTCCTCGGGCCAGGGCAGATCGAGGTTGGCGGCGGCCAGGGGCCGGTGGACGACCTCGGCGCTCTCGGCGGCCCTGACGGCCAGCTCGGCCGCCTCGGCCAGCTCGGGCGTGGCGACCTTGTCACCGAGGAGGGTGCGCAGGGTGCGGTCCACCGCCCGCAACCGGGCCTGGAGCACCGCCTCGGGCCGCGCCGTGGCCCAGATGCCCGGCACGTGCTCGGCGACGGCCGCCGGGCTGAAGCTGTAGTAGGTGCCGGCGGCGGGTTCGGCGAGGCCGTTGCCGGGGTTGGTGGCGGCGATCTGCAGGGCGATGGTGAGGGCGACGGCCTGTTCGTCGTCGAACAGCAGCGGG
>NZ_JBEXUE010000799.1:0-2649 GCF_040614275.1 Streptosporangium sp. NPDC006013 | reverse complement strand
GGTTTCGAGGTCGAGCTGACCCGCACCGGGATCACGCTGACCATCCCCGAGGGGTGACCCCGGGGGGCCACCGTGCCCGGCCGTCGGGCCGTACAAGATCGTGGTCGCCGATTCCGGGCTGCCCACACTCGACGAGCTCACCGGCCGGATCCGGGCCGCGCACGCCGCCGGGCGCGCGGTCGCCGTGCACTGCGTCACCCGCGAGGCACTGGTCCTGCTGCTGGTCGCGCTGGACGACGGCGGTTCCCTGCCCGGTGACCGGGTCGAGCACGCCGCGCTCGTACCGGCCGAACTCGCCCCGGAGATGGCCCGCCTCGGCCTGCGCGTCGTCACCCAACCCGGCTTCCTCGCGCACCGGGGCGACGACTTCCTGCGGGACCTCCCCACCCAGGACCACCAGGACCTGTACCGCTGTGCCACCTTCTTCCGGGCGGGCGTACCCGTCGCGCTGTCCAGCGACGCCCCCTACGGCCCGCTCGACCCCTGGGCCGTCATCGGCGCGGCGACCCGGCGGCACACCCCGGCCGGGCGGGTCGCCGGTCCGGGTGAGCGGCTCACCTTCTCCCAGGCCCTCGACGCCTACCTCGCCCCGCCCGGCGATCCGGGCGGTCCGGCCCGGCGCGTCCGTCGCGGCACACCCGCGGACCTCGTCGTCCTGCGTACTCGCCTCGCCGACGCACCCGCCGACCCGGAGCCCGTCCGGGCGGTGCTGGTGGGAGGCCACCTCGTCTGGGACAGGCTCGGCGCGGGGGCCGCCGGCGGGTAGACGCCGTAAGCCGCCGCCCGGCTCCTCACGGACGGCCGACCCGCGCGCGTCGAGGTCAGCCCTTCAGGCCGGTGTGGGCCAGGCCCTCGATGAACTGCCGCTGCGCGAGGACGAACACCACCAGCACCGGTAGCGCGGTCATCGAGGCGGCGGCGAGCTGGACGTTCCACATCGGCCCGCCGTAGGCGTCGACGAACTGGGTCAGTGCCTGCGGCAGGGTGAACCTCTCCGGCGAGGAGAGGTACACGATGGGTTCGAGATAGAGGTTCCAGCTGTGCAGGAAGGTGAAGATCGCGACAGCGCCGAGCGCGGGACGGGCCAGCGGCAGCGCGACCCGGTAGAAGGTGCCGAACCTGCCGAGCCCGTCGACACGGGCGGCCTCCTCCAACTCGCCGGGGAGGCTGATGAAGAACTGCCTCATGATGAAGGTGGCCAGCACGCTGGGCGCGCCGAGGATCGGCACCAGGATCAGCGGCCAGTGGGTGTCGGTGAGCCCCAGCCCGTGGAACATCTGGAACAGCGGGACGATCGTGACCTCGCTCGGGATGAGCAGCCCGAGCAGCACGACGACGAAGAGGACGTTCTGGCCGGGGAAGCGGATGCGCGCGAAGGCGTACCCGGCCATCGCCGCCACCGCCATCGTCCCCGCCGTGACGACCAGGGCGATGTAGAGGCTGTTGAGATACTGGCCCGCGAAGGGCTGCAGCCGGAAGACCTGCCCGTAGGCCGAGAAGTCCCAGTCCGCGGGAAGCAGCCTCGGCGGGAAGGCGAAGATCTCACTGACCGGTTTGAACGACGAGGTGACCATCCACCAGGTCGGGAAGACGAACGGCACGCACAGCAGGCACAGCAGGCCGTACAGGAGCGTCTTCAGCCGCGTCGGCGCCTCATGTCTCATTGATGACCCACTTCCTGCGCATCCGCCACTGCACGACGGTGAGCAGTGTCACGATCGCGAACAGCAGGACCGACAGCGTCGCACCGTATCCGAAGTGATGGAACTGGAAGGCCTGCTGGTACAGGTAGTAGACGAGGACCGTCGTCGACATACCGGGGCCGCCCTGGGTGAGCACCGCGATCTGCGCGAACACCTGCAGCGACCCCACCACGGTGATGATCGAGGTGAGCAGGATGGTCGGGCTGATCAGGGGGACGGTGATCCGCCTGAAGCGGGTCCACGCCCCGGCGCCGTCCAGCGCGGCGGCCTCGTAGAGCTGGGCCGGCACGCCCTGAAGGGCGGCCAGGAAGAGCACCATGTTGAGTCCGACGTTCTTGAGGACCTGAACGACGATCACCGCCAGCATCGCCGTGCCCTCGCCGCGCAGCCAGTTCGGACCGTCGACTCCGGCGGCGCCGAGCAGGCCGTTGACACCGCCGTCGTCCTGCAGCAGGAACTGCCACACGATCGTCCAGGCGACCAGCGAGACCACCACGGGCGAGAAGAAGACCGTACGGAAGAACGTGGTCCCGCGCAGCCGCTGGTTGAGCAGGATCGCCAGGAGCAGGGCCAGGGCGAGATTGAAGACGACCAGGCCGACCGAGAACACCGCGGTGCCGGCCAGCACCTCGCGCAGGTTGGCGTCGGCGAGCAGCCGGTCGTAGTTCTCCGCGCCGACGAACTCGAAGGTGCCGGCCAGCACGTTCCACTCGTGCAGGCTGTACCAGAGCACGAGCCCGAGCGGCAGGAGCACGAACAGCACGCTGCCCAGGAGTTGCGGGGTGATGAGCAGGTATCCGACCAGGTTGTCGCGGCGGCGCACGGTCCAGAAGGACCGGCCGCGCCCCGCGCCCCCGGGACGAGCTGTACTTCCGGTTGCTGGGCGAGCAGCCGGCCCTCGGCTACTTCGACACCCCGCCACTGACCCCGCTGATCGCGCGGGCCT
>NZ_JBEXUE010000798.1:0-2652 GCF_040614275.1 Streptosporangium sp. NPDC006013 | reverse complement strand
GCCCCCGACCACACCGGTCGGGGGCCGCTCGCGTATCCGGCGTCGTCCGAGAGTGAAGGTCGGGGGTGCGCCGGGGGCGGGCGGCCTGGCACCGCTCACCCGGGTGGCGTCGTACGCGCCCACCGCACCGGACGAGGCAGATCCCGGCACAGAACGGTGCGGATCGGTGCGGCCGTGCCGGCATAGATCGACGTCCTGTCCGCGTCCTTGCTTGGTGACATGGCGAGGAGGACGGGTGGATCCAGGATTTGAGGCGGACTTCCGGGAGTTCGTCATCGATCGGTCGGGAGCGCTGTTCCGTACCGCGTACCTGCTGACCGGTGACCGGCACGCCGCCGAGGACCTGGTGCAGTCGGCACTGGCGAAGACGGCGGCGAGGTGGCGCGCGCTTCGCGACCCGGCGGCCATCGAGGGTTACGTCCGCCGCGTCATGTACCACGAGCAGGTGAGCTGGTGGCGACGCCGTTCCCGCGTCGTGGAGTTGTCCACCGGCTGGCTGCCCGACCAGGCCGGCGAGGGGCACGCCGAGATCGTGGACCTGCGCCTGGTGATGCGCGCGGCTCTCGCCCGGCTGACCCCCCGGCAGCGGACCATGCTCGTACTGCGCTACTTCGAGGACCTGTCCGAGACCGAGATCGCGCGGCTGCTCGGTGTCAGGGTGGGGTCGGTGCGCAGCCAGATCTACCGGTCGTTGGAGCGCTTGAGGAAGGCCGCCCCCGAACTGAGCACCGTAAGGGAGTTGCGATGAACATCGAGGATCTGGTGCGCGAGACCCTCTCCGACATGGCCGGCCAGGAGCAACCGCCGCCACCGAGCCGATTCCTCCGGGCCGCCGGGGGCCGGCCCCGCCGTCGTGGCCTCGCCCTGGCGGCGGCCTCGGCCGTCACCGTGCTGGCGCTCGGGTCCACGCTCGTGGTCGGGGGGCTGTCCTCCCGGGTGGCGGAGGCCCCCACCGGGCAGGGCACCGGCGAGGTGGCCGCGAAGAGCGTCATCGTGCAAGAGGGGCTGCGGCTCTCGCAGATCCTGGAGCGGCTGTCGAGCGCCACCGGCAGGCCGGTGGCGGAGTTCAGGCGGGCCGCCGCCGACGGCGAAGCGCTCGGCCTGCCGGCCTATGCCAAGGGCGCGCTGGAAGGGTTCGCCTTCCCCGGGACCTATCAGGTCTCGCCCGCGTCGAGCCCGCAGGAGATCCTCGCCGCGATGGTGGCGCGCTTCGCCCGCGCCGCCGAGGACGCCAGGCTGGTGGAGGGCGCCAGGCGTGTCGGCCGTACGCCACTGGAGATCCTGACCATCGCCAGCATCGTCCAGGCCGAGTCGGCCGGCAGGCGGGACATGCCCAAGATCGCGCGGGTCATCCACAACCGGCTCGATCGCACCCCCGAGATGAGGCTGCAACTGGACAGCACGGTCATGTACGGCCTGAACAAGTTCGGCACCGATGCCTCGATCAAGGATCTCCGCAGCACGTCGCGGTACAACACCTACGTGCGCCCCGGCCTGCCGCCCGGCCCCATCGGCAGCCCGGGCGCCGATGCCATCGAGGCCGCGCTGAGACCGGCGGCCGGCCCCTGGCTGTTCTTCGTGGTGACCGACCCGGAGAGGGGCGTCACCAAGTTCGCGGCCTCCGAGCGCGAGTTCTTCAAGCTGGTCAGGGAACGCGAGAAGCACGGGTGATCGTGCCAAGCGACACGAGAGTGTCAGTAGATGCGTCATGAGAGTGTCAGTGCGCGGGCGTTTGGTTCGTCGTCCCCGAACTCACCCGGGCCATGCTGTATCGGCACTTCGACTCCAAGGTCGACTTGTACCGGGCGGTGCTGGACCGCGCGTGCGTCCGCCTGGCTGAGGCCACCGGCGCCGACGACTTCGACGATGACGCCATCCCCGCACTGCTGCGCGCCGCCGCTGCTGACCCCGACGGGTTCTGGCTGCTGTTTCGCTACACGGGGTGCCTACACCGGCGCGTTCCGAACCGGCGACATCGTGCACCTGTCGGGCAAACTCGTCCACACCCAAGACGCCCACCGCAGCGGATTCGGCATCGAGCTCACCCCATGGAGCGTGACCGAGTCCTACCCGGCCACCCTCACCGGATAAGGGGCAGGGCGATTGCCGCCGACAAGTGACGCGACACCCCATGCGAGGGATCGGTCTGTGGCCTCTACCTGACTTGATGCCTTGACCCGTCCTGGCTGATCGGGCCGGATTCGGCATCTTTTTTCCAATCAGCTTGACCCCTTGAGGGAGTAACACCCACTATCCGGAACGCGGAGAATCGCAGCGTCCAGGCCTGCGAGAGAGCGTTGGAGGTGAGCGAGCCGATGCCCTGGACCCTGCTCTCAGCGGAGAGGAGGTGAGAAACAAGGTGAGCGTTTCAGAGCCCGATTCCAGCGGCGATGCCTCAGGTTCTCCCCAAGGCGTCGTGGCGGAAGTGGCACGGACGGTCCGGGAAGCATTGGACAGCTGGCCCCGGACCGCCCGCTTGTGCGTCCTGCTGACAGTTGTCGCTGCAGCAGCCGCGTTGCTCAGATACTTCAACTGAGCGGCGGCGAATCGTCTTCGCCTATCGCAGGGTAAGACTCTCGGGAAGAACCTGCCAGGTTCCAGGACCTGGTCGGCGCCGGGCTCGGGGACGGCCACCTCGTCCAGCACGAAGTC
>NZ_JBEXUE010000797.1:0-2652 GCF_040614275.1 Streptosporangium sp. NPDC006013 | reverse complement strand
CTGGGTTCGCTTTCCGGGGTAGCCCCCTATCGCATCGTTGAAGACCGCGGTGACGCTCCTATCAAACTCGCCAGCGAGGCGTACAAAACGGTGATATGATGGCGTTGAGCCTGCGGATCACGGCCAGCGCGTCGGGGGCGCCGTCCAGGCGGTCCATGCCCGCGTCCTCCCACTCGATGGAGATCGGCCCGGTGTAACCGATCGCGTTCAGCGCGCGGAAACAGTCCTCCCACGGCACGTCGCCCCGGCCGGTGGAGACGAAGTCCCAGCCCCGGCGCAGATCGCCCCAGGGCAGGTGCGAGGCCAACCGGCCGCGGCGGCCGTCGCCGGTGCGGACCTTGGCGTCCTTGCAGTCGACGTGGTAGATCCGGTCGGCGAAGTCCAGGATGAAGCCGACCGGGTCGATCTCCTGCCACACCATGTGCGAGGGGTCCCAGTTCAGCCCGAACGCGGGCCGGTGCCCGACGGCCTCCAGGGTCCGCACCGTGCTGTGGTAGTCATAGGCGATCTCGCTGGGATGCACCTCGTGGGCGAAACGCACCCCCACCTCGTCGAAGACGTCCAGGATCGGGTTCCACCGGGCGGCGAAATCGGCGTAGCCGGCCTCGATCATCGCGGGCGGCACCGGCGGGAACATCGCCACGGTGTGCCAGATGGACGATCCGGTGAAACCGACCACGGTGTCCACACCGAGTCTGGCCGCGGCCCGAGCCGTGTTCTTGATCTCCTCGGCGGCGTTGCGGCGAACCTGTTCCGGCTCGCCGTCACCCCAGACGCGGGCGGGCAGGATGGCCCTGTGCCGCTCGTCGATGGGATGGTCGCAGACGGCCTGGCCGACCAGGTGGTTGGAGATGGCGTGCACGACCAGGTTGTGCTTGGCCAGGATCTCCCGCTTGCGATCGATGTAGCCGTCCTCGGACAGCGCCCTGTCGACCTCGAAGTGATCGCCCCAGCAGGCGATCTCCAACCCGTCGTATCCCCAGCCCGAGGCCAGCCGGCAGACCTCCTCGAAGGGCAGATCGGCCCACTGGCCGGTGAACAAGGTGATCGGCCTGCTCATGCGTCCTCCACACGGTTGATGGACCTGTTCTCACCGGGGCGTGCGCCGGGTGGCGCCCCCGCGCGCTCGGCGCGTGGGCGCACCACACCGGCGACCGGCCCGCTCACGTCTGCCGTACCGCTGTCAGCCGGCTCTGGTCGGCGGCGCTGCGCTCGACCGCGGCCAGCACGCGCTGGACCCGCAACCCGTCGTCGAACGACGGGGACGGCGCGGTGCCGGAGGCGATCGCCTGTACGAAGTCCTTCACCTCGTGGGTGAAGGTGTGCTCGTAGCCAAGGCCGTGACCCGGTGGCCACCACGCCCCCGCGTACGGGTGCCCCGGCTCGGTGACCAGCACCCGGCGGAACCCCGCCTCCTCGGCAGGCAGGGCGTGGTCGTGAAACCAGAGCTCGTTCATGGCCTCGAAGTCGAACGCCACGCTGGCGGCCGAGCCGTTGATCTCGATGCGCAGCGCGTTCTTACGCCCGGTGGCGAACCGGGTGGCCTCGAACGAGGCCAGCGCGCCACCGCTGAACCTGCCGATGAACAGCGCCGCGTCATCGACGTCCACCTCCCCCGTCTCGGCACCGCCGCCGACGCCGGCCGACAGCCCGGCCGAGGTCTCGGCCAGCGGGCGCCGGGTGATGAAGGTCTCGGTCAGCGCCGAGACCTGCGTCAGGTGCTGACCGGTGATGAACTGCGCGGTGTCGATGATGTGCGCGCCGATGTCGCCCAGCGCCCCGGACCCGGCTAGCTCCTTTCGCAGCCGCCACACCAGCGGGAAGTCCGGATCGACGATCCAGTCCTGCAGGTACTGCGCCCGCACGTGCCGGATCTCGCCCAGCCGCCCCTCGGCCACCCAGCGGGCGGCGAGCGCGATCGCGGGCACCCGCCGGTAGTTGAACGCCACCATCGCGTAGACCCCGCGGGCCGCGGCCGCCCGTGCCGCCTCCGCCATGGCCTCGGCCTCGGCGACCGTGTTGGCCAGCGGCTTCTCGCACAGCACGTGCTTGCCGGCCTCCAGCGCGGCGATCGCGATCCGCGCGTGCGAATCACCGGGGGTGCAGATGTCGACCACGTCGACGTCCTCACGGGCGATCAGCTCGCGCCAGTCGGTCTCGACCGCCGCCCAGCCCAGCTGCTCGGCCGCCCGCGCCGTGCCCTCGGCCGAGCGGCCGCACAGCGCCGCCATCACCGGCCGGGCCGGCAGGTCGAAGAACGCCGGCGCGCTACGCCAGGCCTGGGAGTGCACCCGGCCCATGAACGCGTAGCCGACCATGCCGATACCCAGCCTCGGGCGTTCCCCCCCTGCCGTTCCCGACGTCGGCCCCGGTGACGGCGTCGGTCCGGGCTCGGCCTCGTCCGCCTGAGCCATCAGGACTCGAATCCCAGCGGCAGGTAGGCGTCCACGTTCTCCTTGGTGATCGTCTCCGAGGCCAGGGTGATCGACTGGGGCACCTGGTTCTCCACCAGGTCGCTCATCCCCTTGCCCTGAGCGATCAGGCGGGCCAGCTTGATCGCCGAGGAGGCCATCGTGGGGCTGTAGGTCACCGTCGCCTCCAGCACCCCCGTTCCCGCCTTGATGTCGCGCATCGCGTTGGCCGACCCGGCGC
>NZ_JBEXUE010000796.1:0-2659 GCF_040614275.1 Streptosporangium sp. NPDC006013 | reverse complement strand
CGGCGTGCCCGCCGGGACCACGCCCGAGGACCTGTGCGACTGGGACGGGATGTGCGCGGCGATCGCCGATGCCAAGCCCTGGTGGGAGCCGGGCACCAGGACCGGCTACCACCCCCAGTCGTTCGGTTACCTCATCGGGGAGATCGTCCGCCGGAGCACCGGCAGGCCGATCTCGCAGATCCTGCGGGAGGAGGTCGCCGGGCCGCTCGGGGTGGCCGGTGAGCTGTTCTTCGGCGTCCCGGAATCCGAGCTGGGCAGGCTGGCCCGGCTGGAGGACGCGCCGAGCGACTTCGAGATGTCCGCGGAGATGGCCGCGGAGATGTTCGCCGACATACCGTTCTTCAGGGTGGTGGACGGCTACACGGCGGCGCCGATGGCGGCGATGCCGGATGCCGGTTTCGGCAACCGCGCCGATGTGCTGACCTCCGACATCCCGGCGGGCGGCACCATGTCCGCCCGTGCCGTGGCCCGCATGTACGCCGCTCTGCTGGGCGAGGTGGACGGCGTCAGGCTCGTCTCGCCGGAACGGCTGCGAGAGATCACCGAGGTGGCGATCACCGGGGTGGACGAGGTCACCGGCACTCCGGTCACCAGATCCCTCGGGTACGCCATCGGCGCCACCGAACTGCTCGACGCCCCCACCCTGTTCGGGATGGCGGGCAGCGGTGGCTCGGCCGCCTACGCCGACACGGCCACCGGGATCGCGATCGCCATGACCAAGAACCTGGTCTCCGGCGGTGACTTCGGCACCTTCGATGAGATCGGCCGGATCGTCATGAACGCCGGCCGCTAGGCCCACGTTCCCGGCCGGTCCGGGACGACCGCCCGCGGCATTGGATCTCACCTGGTAGCCGACCTGTGACGATCTCCGGCGTGCGGGAAAGGAGGCCGGGGCGCCATCCGTGTCGCGGGCACACGGGTGCCGCCCCGGCCGCCGGGTGCGCGTCTACCGGGCGCAGGTGAAGATCGCGGTGCCGGGCAGGTGGCGGCCGCGCAGCGGGCTCCAGCCGCCCCACTCGCGGTCGTGGCCCGGCGGCCACTCGGGCTCGGTCAGGTGCCGCAGCACCAGCCCGGAGGCGGTGATGAGGTGGACCCAGTCGGCCATCGTGCGATGGTGCTCGACGTAGGACGGACGCCCGTCCTCGCCGACCTCCACGTACGCGGAGCGGTCGAAGTAGGAGCGGTCGGAGGTCAGCCCGGCGGGGCCGGGGTCGTCGGGGAAGGCCCAGCGGACGGGGTGGCTCACCGAGAAGACCAGGCGGCCCCCGGGGCGCAGCACCCGGCGGACCTCGGCGAGGACGGCTCCGGCGTCGGCCACGAACGGCAGCGCGCCGTAGGCCGAGCAGGCCAGGTCGAACGCCCCGTCGGCGAAGGGCAGGACCTCGGCGTCCGCCTGGACCACGGGGAGCGCGGCGCCCGCGTCCAGGTCGATCCGGCGCGAATGCTGAAGCTGGCGGAAGGACAGGTCGAAGGCGGCGACCCTGGCGCCCTGGCCGGCCAGCCAGCGCCCGCACTGCCCGGCACCGCAGCCGATCTCCAGCACGTCCTTGCCCGCGACATCGCCCAGCAGACGGGCGTCGGCCTCGTCCAGCCCCTCGGGACACCAGACGAACCCGGAGTCGCGCAGGAAGTCCCCGTGCTCGGCCTGGTACTCGTCGGCGGCGCCGTCCCACCAGCCGCGGTTGGCCCGGGAGGTGGCCGCGGCGTCCACCCGGTGGCGGCCCACCCCGGCGGAGCCCATCAGCGCATCTTCGGGCGGGGCATCTTCGCACCGCGCGGCAGCGGGCCCTTGGGCATCGGCAGCGTCTGCGGCAGGGCCTTCAGCCGGTTGTTGATCTCGTACAGGGCGGGCTTCTTGAGGTTGCGGGGCAGCTTCATCAGGTGCCGCTGCAGCTTGGCCAGCGGGATCTGCCCCTCGCCGTCACCGGACTGGATGTCGTAGACGGGCACGTCCAGCGCGACTCGCTGGACGCGCTTCTTCTCGGCGACCAGCATCTTCTGCACCCGGCTGCCCGGCCCCTCCGAGACCAGGATGATGCCTGGGTAGCCGACCACGCGGTGCACGATGTCCTGGTCGCGGGTGACCGCGACAGCCGGGGTGACCTCCCAGTTGCCGCGCATGCCCTGCAGGATCGCGGCGGCGGCGCCGACCTGCCCGTGCAGCATGGAGTACTGCGCCTTCTGGGCGAGCTGGCCGAACACCACCAGCCCGACGGTCAGGGCCAGCAGGATCCCGATGAAGAGCAGGTACCAGAACCAGCCCGTGACCAGGCCGATCACCACGAACAGCGCGAGCGTGCCCAGCGCCGAGGCGTAGACGATCGGCATCCCCTTGGGGTTGGCCTCCTTGATGATCTTCGAGATCATACGGAGTTGCTTGATGCGCCCCGGGCGCTCTGAGTCTTCGGGCTTCTTGGCCATGTTCTGAAGGATACAAATCCATGGCTCAAGAAGTGAAAACGTGACCTGCCCGGTGCCGGTTCCGGCACCGGGGCCGAAGGCCGCGGAGTGCCGGAAAGGCCGGTACCGCTGGGAGAAACGATCCTGCCGACTTTTACCTGGATTACCCGGTCACGCCGGAGGCGCTCGTCGTACCTGGCGGTGGTCTGGATCGAGGGGCTGAGCAGCTTGTCCCAGCCCCGCTTGGTCACCTCGGGGG
>NZ_JBEXUE010000795.1:0-2661 GCF_040614275.1 Streptosporangium sp. NPDC006013 | reverse complement strand
GCGGACGACCAGCCTGAAGCGCCGCACGCGCCCTTCCTTGCGCCACAACATCCCCCTCGAAGATCGAGGTGTTGCGACGACCGGTTGAATCCGCCCTGTCTACGGGGTCGTCCGCGCGCGCAGGGCGCGTTTGTCTATCTTCCCGTTGCCGGTGACGGGAAGGGCGTCGACCACGATCACCCGCCTGGGCACCTTGTAGTTGGACATGTTGTCGCGGGCCCAGGAGATGACCTTCTCCGGCTCGACGGCCGCCCCCGGCCTCGGGACCACGAACGCCCAGCCGACCTCGCCCATCCGCTCGTCGGGCACCGAGACCACCGCGGCCTGGGCCAGGGAGCCCTCCCGCAGCAGGAGCCCCTCCACCTCGGCGGGGGAGACGTTGAACCCTCCGGCGATGAACAGCTCCTTCTTACGGTCCACGATGGTGAGGTCGCCTCGGGTGTCGAGGGCGCCGATGTCGCCGGTGTGCAGCCAGCCGTCCCTGATCACCTCGGCCGTTCTTTCCGGCTCGCCCCAGTAGCCGCGCATGACCCCGTACCCGCGGACGAGGACCTCGCCGCGCTCGCCGCGCGGCACCTCCAGGCCGTCGTCGCCGACGATCCGCACCTCCATGCCCGGCACGGGGCGGCCCGTGCTGCCCGCGATGACCTCCACGGGGTCGTCGGCCCTGGTCATGGAGACGACCGTGCCCTCCATCAACCCGTACGCGTTGATCATGCGTTCCAGGCCGATCCGCTCCAGCAGCCTGCGTACCAGCTCGGAGGGGACGGAGGCCGCCCCGCAGATCGCCACGCGCACCGAGTGCTCGCCGATCTCGGTCTCCTCGAGCAGCCGGTGGAACAGCGTCGGGGGCCCGGCCAGGATCGTGATCCCGCCGTCGCGGATCAGGCCGGCCAGCAGGTCGGGGCCGAACGTGGCGATCGGCATCATCGTGGCCCTGCGCATGACCGAGGCCAGCAGCCCGGCGTTGAGCCCGAAGCCGTGCGCGAACGGGGCGATCACCGGGTAGCGGTCGCCGGGGCCGAGCGTGACGATCTCCGCCCAGTCCCAGTAACCGCGCAGCATCCGGTCGTGTTCGAGCATCACGCCCTTGGGCGTGCCCGTGGTGCCCGAGGTGGAGATGATCTCGCACAGGTCGTCAGGTCGTACGGCCAGCGCGCGCTCCTCGGCCTCGGCGCGCCCGATGAGGGAACCGGCGACGAGTACCTGCGAGGGCTGCGCCGAGCCGGGCCGTTCCAGCCCCTCGGGCACGATCGAGTGCCGCAGGTCCGGCAGGCCGGCGAAGGGCAGGCCGCCGCCCGTCTCGCCGGCGGCCTCGGCCAGCAGGTCGGCCAGGACGGCGCCGTCGTGACCGTACCCGGTGATCAGCACGCTCACCCCGGTCGAGCGGAGCGTCGCGGCGGCCTCGATGCCCTTGTAGCGCGACGACAGCGGCACGAGCACCGCGCCGGCGTCCCAGACGCCGAACGCGGTGATCACCCAGTGCGCGTCGTTCGGGCCCCAGACGGCGACCCGGTCGCCAGGCAGCACGCCCAGCGCGATCAGGCCCCTGGCGACCTCGCCCGCCCGGTCGCGCAGCTCGGCGAGGGTCAGCCGGACCGTCCCGTCGTCCACGACGACGTCCGAGGGGTGATCGCCGGACAGGGCGCGGAGCATGCGGGGAATCGTCCGCCAGCCGGGTACTTCCATAGCGGTCGCGCCTTTCGTGGATCAGCGGGCGATGGCTGTGCGATCCCTGCCCAGGTGGTGGCCTCGCGTGTCGTTCACCACGCCGGGGGAGACCGTCTCCGAGATCCGGTCGGAGATCTCGACGGCGATCGTGACCGGGGTGAGCGCCTTGAGCGACTGCTGGAGGCGCGACCTCCACATGGGATTCCCGACGAGGCTCTCCCGCTTGAAGGTCACGGTCAGGACCGCGGCGTCGAGCGTGCCCTGCCGCGAGACGCCCAGCTCCCAGCCGGAGACTCCGTCGATCTTGTTGAGCGCCCGCTGGATCCGGTTCAGCGACACCCACACCCCGCGCACCAGCACGTGGTCGCCGACCGTGTGCTCGGGGGCGGGGATCGCCTCCCCGCCGGAGACCCTGACCACCTGGCCGGTGCGCACCGCCTCCCCGGCCCGCGCGCCGGCGACGACCAGCTCGGCCGGCCCCGAGGAGTACGGCGGTGCCTGCAGCTCGTCCTTCTCCAGCGGGGCCAGGCCCACCGAGCCGGGTACGAGCAGGGTCAGCGGCGCCGACTCCGAGGACCGCCAACCCAGTGGCGTCGCGGTGAACGGCGAGCAGTAGACCTCCGTCACCCGTGCCCCGAACTCCGTCGCCAGATGCGACATCGTGCGGCGCGAGGCGATCTCCCCGGTCAGCACGACGTGCCGCAGGCCCAGGTCCAGCGGGTCCAGCAGGAATTCCAGGTGTAGCCGGGCCAGCAGGTCCATCGCGCCGGTCGGCGTGATCACCAGGGTGGTCGCGCCCAGCGACTCCAGCGCGTGGTGCAGCCTGAGCCTGCCCCGGGGGCCGACGGAGGCACCCGCCCCCGCGACCTCGGCGGCGGCGCGCGCCCACTGCGGGCTCGCCGCGGTGAACGCCGGGCTCACGGTTCCGCGACGTGCGGGCCCGAGCCACTGCGGTGCTCGAAGTTAAGCTGCGTCTCCGTCTGACGAACG
>NZ_JBEXUE010000794.1:0-2712 GCF_040614275.1 Streptosporangium sp. NPDC006013 | reverse complement strand
ACACCACCGGCACGTTATAAACCCCCGCCCTCACCCCCAACCGATTCAAAAACCACAACCGCCCCTGCCCGAACGACAACGGCACCACCCCAGCACCCCCCACCCCCGAACGCACCGACACCCGCCGACGAACCCCACCCACCAACCCCTCACAAACCCGCACCACCAACCCCGCCACCGACGGAGCCTCGAACACCGCCCGAACAGAAACCTCCACCCCAAGCACCGACCGCACTCGACCCACCAACCGCATCGCCAGCAACGAATCCCCACCCAACTCAAAAAACGAATCCCCCACCCCCACCCGCTCCACCCCCAACACCTCGGCGAACACCCCACACAAAACCTCCTCCACCACACCCCGCGCACCCCCGGCCGACACCGCCCCAAAACCCGAACCCGAACCCGGAACCGGAACCGGCAACGCGGCCCGATCCAGCTTCCCGTTCCCCGTCACCGGCAACGCCCCCAACACCACCACCGCCGACGGCACCATGAACTCCGGCAACACCTCCCCCGCGAACCGCCGCAACTCCCCCACATCAAGCACCGGCTCCGCATCTACCGACC
The DNA here is from genome assembly GCF_040614275.1 of Streptosporangium sp. NPDC006013. Lineage (NCBI taxonomy): Bacteria > Bacillati > Actinomycetota > Actinomycetes > Streptosporangiales > Streptosporangiaceae > Streptosporangium > Streptosporangium sp. NPDC006013. The sequence continues at coordinate 2,142 of NZ_JBEXUE010000794.1, read as the reverse complement.
CCACCTCGGCCAAAACCCCCTCCGCCGGAACCACGTACGCCACCAACCGCCGATCCCCCGGACGGTCCTCCCGCACCAGCACCGCCACCCGCGACACCGACCCATGCCGGGCCAACACCGCCTCCACCTCACCCAGCTCAATCCGAAAACCCCGCACCTTCACCTGCTGATCAACCCGCCCCACGAACTCCACAACCCCATCACCACGACGCCGAACCACATCCCCCGTCCGATACATCCGCCCACCGGACCCATCAAACGGACACGCCACAAACCGCTCCGCCGTCAACCCGGCCCGCCCCAGATACCCCCGCGCGAGACCGGGCCCGGCCAGGTACAGCTCCCCCTCCACCCCGGCCGGAACCGGCCGCAGCCACGAATCCAGCACGTACGCCCGGGCGTCGCGGACCGGCGAGCCGATCGGCGGGATCTCGCCCGTTTTCAGGGGGGCGCTCATGGTGGCGGCGATGGTCGCCTCTGTCGGGCCGTACGCGTTGATCATCAGACGGCCGGGGGCCCAGGCGTCCACCAGGTTCGGCGCACAGGCGTCCCCGCCGACGATCAAGGTCCGCAGGTCGGGCAGCGAGACCTCCGGAACCCCGGCCAGGGCTGCCGGGGGGATCAGGGCGTGGGTGACCCGCGCCTCCCGCAGGGCATCGGCCAGCGCGGCTCCGCTGTAGGCGCCGGAAGGAGGAATGACAAGGGCGGCCCCGGCGGCGAAGGCCATCAGCAGTTCCATGACCGAGGCGTCGAAGCTCGGCGAGGCGAAGTGCAGAACCCGGCTGTCCGGGGTGATCCCGAACCTGTCGACCTGCGAGCACGCGAGGGCGGCGATGCCGGCGTGGGTGACCACCACGCCCTTGGGCCGCCCCGTCGAGCCGGAGGTGTAGATCACGTACGCCGGACGCTCCGGCACGAGCGGCACACCGAGATCGGACTCCGCGTATCCGGAGGCGTCGGCCCCGGCCAGCCAGCCGGCGTCGACCACCAGGGCGGGGGCGGCGTCCGCGAGCATGTAGGCGATCCGTTCCTCCGGGTAGCCGAGGTCGACGGGCAGGTACGCACCGCCCGCCTTCAGCACGGCCAGCGCCGCGACCACCAGATCAGCGGAACGGCGCAGCCTCAGCGCCACCAACCGCTCGGGGCCGATTCCGTGCTCGGCCACCAGTAGCCGAGCCAGCCGGTTGGCGCGGCCGTTGAGCTGCCCGTACGTGACAGCCTCGCCGAGGTGGATCAGCGCGGTGGCCTCGGGGTCACGGACGACGGCGGCTTCGAAGAGCTCGGGCAACGTACGGCGCGGCACCGGTGCACCGGTGTCGTTCCACTCCTCGACGGCCTGGCTGTGCTCGGCGACGTCAAGAATGCCGATCCGGCCGACCGGCGTGTCCGGGTCGGTGACGATCGTGGTGAGCAGCAGGCTCATCCGGTCGAGCAGCCGCCGGGCCTCGGCGGTGCTGAACAGGTCGGGCCGGTGGTCCAGCCGCAGGGTGAGGCGGTCGCCGGGGACGGCGGCGAGGGCGAGAGGGTAGTGATGGGCGTCTGTCGAGCCGAAGCCGGTCAGCCGCACCTCGCCAAGGGCGGTACCGGCTGTGGAGGGATCGAATGGGTAGTTCTCCAGCACGGTGACCGTGTCGAACAGGATGCCGCGCTGGATTTCGGTCAGCCCCAGGTGATGGTGGGGCATCAGCTCCGCCTGCTCGTCCTGGAGGCGTTCCAGCATTTCGCCGACGGGCTCGGCGGGCCGGAGCCGGACCCGGACGGGCACGGTGTTGATGAACAGGCCGACCATGCGCTCGACCCCGGGCAGCTCGGGCGGACGGCCCGATACGACCGCGCCGAAGACGACGTCCTCGCGGCCGGTCAGCTTGGCGAGCAGCAGTCCCCACACTCCCTGCAGGACCGTGTTGACCGTGACGCCACGGCGACGGGCCAGTCTGGTCAGCGCGGCGGTCAGGTCGGCGCCCAGCTCGGTGGCGACCTTGCCCGGCGTCACGGGCGCGCCCGCGGCGGGCGCGACCAGCGTCGGCTCGTCAATGCCCTCCAGTGCCCGGTCCCAGGCATCCTTCGCGGCGGCGCGGTCCTGGCGGGACAGCCAGGCCAGATAGTTCTTGTACGGCGGCGCGGGCGGAGCCTCCACACCGA
>NZ_JBEXUE010000793.1:0-2719 GCF_040614275.1 Streptosporangium sp. NPDC006013 | reverse complement strand
GCATGGAGACCGCCGACCGGCGCCCCACCCGGACCAGGCCCCGCATCAGATGCGGCACCTCAGGGAACGTGCGCAGCACCGACAGATCCAGCCGCGCCGCCACCACCGCCGCCCGGCCCGACGCGGTGGCCGCCTCGAACGCCGCGAGCCCCTGCTCGGCCGACAGCGCCGGCATCCCCGCCCGCGCCATCCTGCGCAGGTCGACTGCGCCCAGCGTGCCGGTCATCCCGGTCTCCTGCTCCCACAGGCCCCAGGCCAGCGACAGCCCCGGCAGTCCCGCAGCCCGACGCGCTTGGACCAAGGTGTCCACAAACGCATTCGCCGCCGCGTAGTTGCCCTGCCCGGCGTTGCCCATCACCCCGGCGAACGAGGAGAACGTCACGAATCCGGCCAGGTCCAGGCCCTGGGTGAGCTCGTGCAGATGCCAGGCGGCGTCGGCCTTGGGACGCAGCACAGCATCCAGCCGCTCAGGCGTCAGCGACGGGATCGTGCCGTCGGCCAGCACACCGGCGGTGTGGATCACCGCGGTCAGCGGATGCTCGTCGTCCATCTGCGCCAGCAGCGCCGCCACCTGATCCCGGTCCGCCATGTCGCAGGCGGCGATCTCGACCTCGACCCCGTGCGCGATCAACTCGGCCTGCAACTCCACCGCACCCGGAGCGTCCAACCCCCGACGGCTGGTCAGCAACAGATGACGCACCCCGCGCTCGGCCACCACATGCCGCGCGAACAGCGACCCCAGACCACCGGTACCACCAGTGATCAACACCGTCCCCTCCGGATCCCAGGAACGGCCCGCCTCGTCACCAACGTCGGATCCTGGCGCCACCCGCGCCATCCGCGGAACCCGCACCTCCCCCTCGCGCACCGCCGCCTGCGGCTCACCCGAGGCCAGCACTCCCGGCAGTGCGTCGAGCAGGGTCGGCAGCGAGGACTCCTGGTCCATGTCGACCAGTACGAACCGGTCCGGGTTCTCCGACTGAGCACTGCGGACAAGGCCCCACACCCCAGCGGCCGGAAGATCAGCCACCATCTCGCCGTCGCCCGACGCGACCGCGCCCCGGGTGACGAACACCAGCCGCGAATCGGCGTACCGCTCGTCCGCCAACCACCGCTGCAGCAGGCCCAGAACGTGGGCGGTCAGCGCATGCGCCGACTCCACCGCCCCGGCCGCGGACTCGGAGACCACCTCCGCCAGCACCACGGCCGGCACCGGACCCGCCTCGGCAAGCGCGGACAGATCCGCATGCACCGACACCCCGTCCCCGGCCGCCCGCAACGCCGCCGCGACACCCAGCGTGTCCAGACCGAGCACCGCCACCGGCACCTCGTCGGTCTGCGGCAGGCCACTCACGGCAGGCCACTCCACCCGGAACAGCGCGTCCTGCCTGGCCCCGCGAGGGTCGAAGCCGGCCAAGTGCTCGGCGGCCATCGGCCGCAGCACCACCGACCGGGCCGACAGCACCGGCTCCCCTGCCGCGTCCACCGCGCTCAGCGACACCGCGTCCGACCCCGTCCTGGCCAGCCGCACCCGCAGCACCGACGCCCCGCCCGCGTGCAGGCACACCTCACCCCATGACAACGGCAAGCGGCCACCCGCGGCATCGTCCAGCCCTGCGAACGGCACAACGTGCAGCGCCGCGTCCAGCAGCGCCGGGTGCAACCCGAACGAAGCCGCATCACCGGCCTGCTCCGGCAAACTCAGCTCGACGAACACCTCGTCATCACGCCGCCAGGCCGCCCGCAACCCCTGGAACACCGGGCCGTACCCCAAGCCCTCCTCCGCCAGCTCTTCATACAGCCCCTCCAGCTCGATCGCAGCCGCGCCAGCCGGAGGCCACACCGCCACATCGAACGGCTCGGCAGGCGAAGCACCCGTGGTGAGAGCGCCGGTGGCGTGCCGCGCCCACGGCACATCGTCGACCGCATCCGCCGACCGGGCGTACACGTTCACCGTCCGACGGCCCGACTCCTCCGCAGCCCCCACCCAGACCTGCACCGCGACCGCCTCGCCCTCGCCCAGCACCAGTGGCACATCCAGCGTCAGCTCCTCCACCAGCTCACAGCCGACCTGGTCACCGGCCCGCACCGCCAGCTCCACGAACGCCGAACCCGGCACCATCACCGAGCCCGCCAACACGTAATCGGCCAGCCACGAATGCGCACTCACCGACAACCGACCCGTCAGCACCACCCCGTCGGAATCGGCCAGCGGCATCGCCGCACCCAGCAGCGGGTGATCCGTCGCGGCCAGACCCAGCACGCGAGCATCACCATCCTGCTTGGCGTTCGGCCAGAATCGCTGGTGCTGGAAGGCGTAGGTGGGCAGGTCGACCTGACGCCCGCCCGCCAGCACCTGCTGCCAGTCCACCTTCACGCCACGGACGAACAGCTCCGCCGCCGAAGTCAGCACCCGCTCCAGGCCGCCGCCGTCGCGGCGCAGCGTCCCGGCGATCACGGTGGTGGCGTCGGTCTCGTCCACGCACTCGCCGATGCCGACCGTCAGCACCGGATGCGAACTCACCTCCACGAACGCCCGATACCGCTGCTCCAGCAACTGCCCGATCGCCGGAGCGAAGCCCACCGTGCGCCGCAGATTCTCACACCAATACCCGGCCTCCAACTCCGGACCCTCCAGCCACTGACCGGTCACCGTCGAGAGCATCGGCACCCGCACCGCACCCGGGCTCACCTCCGCCAGGACCTGGGCCAGCTCTTC
>NZ_JBEXUE010000792.1:0-2728 GCF_040614275.1 Streptosporangium sp. NPDC006013 | reverse complement strand
TGCCCGGCTCCCACCAGGGCTTGGCATCGGCGATCGCCGCGCACATCCCGTCCCAGTCGCACAGGTCCTCGGGCGTGGTCCCGGCGGGCACGCCGGGCACGCCCGTCGAGTGGGTCAGGGCGTGCCGCACCGTCGCACGTTCCTTGCCATGGGCACCGAACTCAGGCCACAGCTCGACGATCGGCGTGTCGTAGCCGAGAACGCCCCGCTCCACGAGCACGTGCACCACGGTCGAGGTGACGCCCTTGCCGGTCGAGGCGCTGTAGAACGGCGTGTCCGGCGTGACGGGACGCCCGGTGGCCGGGTCGGCGACACCCGCGACGACGTCGACCACCAGTTCGCCGTGCCGGTACACGGCGACCTGCAGGCCCCGCTCGGTCCCGGACTCCACGAGCCTGTCGGCCGCCTCCTGGACCCGCTTCTGCATATCGTTCATGATCTTCCCTTCCGTGATCCAGCGTGTGACCGTTACGACGGCCGGAGGCGGCAAAAGGAATCGCTCCGGGGGTTGGTTCTCGAAAGTCCGAGCCCGGGACTCAGCGGCGCCCGGGCCTCCGGGAGATCGCGAGCAGGACGGCGGGTTCCCGTCCCGGATTGTGCAGGGCTCGCACCGGCAGCCCGTCCAGCCACAGCACGTCGCCGCGCCGGAAGGCCAGGCGATCACCGTCGGAGCAGACGAGCTCGATCCGTCCGCGCTCAAGCAGGACGATCGCGTCCCGCCATTCGGCTCCGGCCCGGTCCAGCGAGCCGCCGGGCTCGACGACGACCGTCCGTACCCGGAACGACGGTCCGAACCGCCCGGCCAAGGAGGGGGGTGGGTCCTCGCCGGTGCCCGTCACAGCGTCGAGGGGAGGCCGAACGCCGGGAAGATCTCGGCGCCGAAGGTGGTGATCTGGGTCACCAGCCCGCCTTCGACCCGCAGGACGCCGAGCCACGAGCCCTGGTACTCGGACTCGCCCGGACGCCTGAGGTAGGCCGCCGCGGCGGGTTGCCGGTTGGCGCGGGTGGGCAGGACGCGCCAGTCACCCCACGCCTCGGGGCCGATCATCGCCGGGCGCCACGCCTCGACGATCGCCTCCCCGCCCAGGATCCAGATCGGGGCCGGCGGCATCGTCTGCCAGGCGTCCGCGCGCAGCACCCCGGCCAGGACCTCGGGATCCGCCTGCTCGACGGCGTCCATGTAGCGTCGCAGCGCCGCGCGTTCCTCCTCGGTCGGATCCGAGGAGGGCGCCCACTCCAGGCGCTGTGCGGGCAGGTGCTCCCGCATCGTCGACCGGGCCCGCTGCAGGGCGCTCTTCACCGCCGCGACGCTCACCTCCAGCAGCGCGGCGGCCTCCTGCGCCGACCAGCCGAGCACGTCGCGCAGGATCAGCACCACCCGCTGCCGGGGAGGCAGGTGCTGGATGGCGACCAGGAACGCCAGCTCGATCGTCTCCTTGGCGACCACCTCGGCGTCCGGCTCGGCGCCGGCGGGGGCGGGCGGCTCCAGGAGCCGGTCCGGGTACGGACGCAACCAGAAGACCTCGGTCGGCGACGGTGCGGACACGCCTGGAGTGGCCAGCACCGGCGCTTCACGCGGGCGTGGGCGGCGCGGGTGACGGTCGAGGAAGTCCAGGCAGGCGTTGGTCGCGATCCGGTAGAGCCAGGCCCTGAAGGTCGAGCGCCCCTGGAAGCCCTCCCGCTTGCGCCAGGCACGCAGGAACGTCTCCTGCACCAGGTCCTCCGACTCCTCGAAGGAGCCGAGCATCCGGTAGCAGTGCACCCGCAGCTCCCGCCGGTACCTCTCGACGAGCGTGCCGAACGCCGGCTCGTCACCCGCCAGCGCGGCGGCCAGGACCGCGCTCTCCTCCGGACCCGCCTCTTCCTTGATCACAACGACATCTCTCCCATACCGCGGCCCACCCGGCGCGGGCGCCCACCGTTATGACGGCCGCCGGAGGGAAAAGGAATCGGCCGCGGGCGTGGGGACGCCTCAGAGGCGTACGGCCACGGTGTTCGCCGCGCGGTCGTGCAGGCCCCGCTGGTCGCGGTCCCAGATGAGGGCGGGCAGGGCCAGGCAGAGCAGAACGGTCCGTACCAGCACGGAGACGAACCCGGGGCGGCCGCCGCCGAGCGCGGCGACCCTGATGCCGAACAGGCGCATCCCGAAGGTCATCCCCATGGTGCCCACCAGCAGGAGGTATTCGGCGGCCAGGACCAGGATCGGGACCCAGGCCGAATGAGTGGGGTCGATCCGCAGGAGCCCCTGGGTGATGGCCCAGGTGCAGATCAGCCAGTCGACCACGATGGCGCCGAGCCTGCGGCCGAATCCGGCCACCGAGCCGCTGCCCTCCGCGGGCAGCCCGAGCCGCTCCCCCGGATAACCGAGGTCGACTCCGGCCGACCTGACGCCACCGAGCCAGGTCTGGGTCCAACGCGGCTGCTTGCTGCTCATGCCCCAACGGTAGCCGCCCCGGGTACCGCCCCCGTACTCGCCCGGACCGGCTGGCAGGACAGGGCGAAAGCCATAGATCATATGTGTCGGCATCTCAACAAGCACATTCCCCCCGGAGCCCCCGTGCCTGACAACGACGACATCGACGAGCGGTTCAAGACGCTCACGGCTCAGATCAGCGTGCGGGAACGCAAGCGGATGACCAAGATCGCCGAACAGGAGTGGGCACGGCAGCCCCGCCTCAGGCGTCGCCGCAGGCGGCGGTGGGCCGCGGTCGCGGTGGCCGTCCTGGTG
>NZ_JBEXUE010000791.1:0-2731 GCF_040614275.1 Streptosporangium sp. NPDC006013 | reverse complement strand
GATCGCCGAACAGGAGTGGGCACGGCAGCCCCGCCTCAGGCGTCGCCGCAGGCGGCGGTGGGCCGCGGTCGCGGTGGCCGTCCTGGTGGCGGCGGCCGGGGGATTCGTCGTCTACCGGCCCGACGCCGTCGCACGGATCCGCGCCTCGGTCTTCGCGGGGTTCGCGGGCTCCGACGCCGGGCCGCTCGCGGGCCCGACGACCGAGGCCACCGAGAAGGCGCCGGTGAAGCCGGTGAAGGTCTCCCCCTTCGACGGCTCACCCGCCCAGAAGTACGCCAACGGCGCCAAGGGACTGGTCATGCCGGAGCCTCGGGCGCTCGGCGGGCTGAGCCGCAAGGAGGTGTCCGCGGCCCTGCGGCACGCGAAAGAGCTCCTGGTGGCCTCGCACCTGGACCGGAAGGTGCTGCTGGGCGGCAGACCGAACAAGCTGATCCGGCTGCTGGACCCCGAGCAGCGCGCACCGTTCGTCAAGGGACTCAAGCACCCCGACGAAAAGCGCGGGTACTACAGCCGGAGGTGGGTGCTCAGCCTGGCCCCGAAGAGCGCCGAACTCGTCGGCGAGACCGTCAAGGTCCACGGCAAAGCCCGGCTGTCGACCTTCAGGGAGAACGGCCTCAGGGGCGTCCGGATCAAGGTCAACTACCTGTTCGTGTACGCGATCCAGCGACCCGGCCGGCCGGACACCCTGACGAGGCTCGTCTCGCACAACATCGGCGCGCTGGACGCGTGGCGGGACGGCGGCCGGCTGCGCTTCTGGATCAGCGGCTGGAACGGCGGGCGTGTCGCCCCGGCCCGGTGCGACGTCGACGACGCCTTCGTGCACCCGTTCTATCCGGACTCGCCCCCCGACGAAGTAAAATCCGACGGCCCGCCCGTGGACCCCTACTCGCTTGAGGATGAGCCCTCGGAGGAGTGCAGGGTGCTGGAGTCGGACACGTGAAAATCCGGCAAAACCGGGCAAAGGAAGGCTCGGTATACCCGCCCAGGCGGGGTCCGAGAACTAGCGTGAAGGCGACTTTCGCTTAACACGAGTGAAACAAACGAGACACGGGGCGGTAACGGCGCAGGCATACTTTCGGTCTGATAGCCCGTGCCCCATGGGAGGTTCGCGTGTTCAACTCCGCCGACGACGTCCTGAAGTTCATCAAGGACGAAGGGGTGCAGTTCGTTGATGTCAGGTTCACCGACCTGCCGGGGACGACGCACCACTTCACGTTCCCTTCGGAGAACTTCGGAGCCGGCGTCTTCACCGACGGTCTCATGTTCGACGGCTCGTCGATCCGCGGTTTCCAGGCCATCCACGAGTCGGACATGCTGCTGCTGCCCGACCCGTCCACGGCCGTGCTCGACCCGTTCCGGCAGCACAAGACGCTCAACATCAACTTCTTCGTGCACGACCCGCTGACGGGCGAGGCCTACAGCCGCGACCCGCGCAACGTCGCCCGCAAGGCGGAGGAGTACCTGAAGGGCACCGGCATCGCCGACACCGTCTACTTCGGCCCCGAGGCCGAGTTCTACATCTTCGACGACGTGCGGTTCGAGACCAACGCGCACGCGAGTTACTACTACATCGACTCGATCGAGGGCGCCTGGAACAGCGGCAAGGCCCAGGACGGCGGTAACCTCGGTTACAAGCCGCGCTTCAAGGGCGGCTACTTCCCGGTCCCGCCGATGGACCACTTCACCGACCTGCGCTCGGAGATGGTGCGCCGCCTCATCGACGCGGGCATCGACGTCGAGATGCAGCACCACGAGGTGGGCACGGCCGGCCAGGCGGAGATCGACTTCCGGTTCAACACGCTGCTCAAGGCCGCCGACACCCTGATGCTGTACAAGTACATCGTCAAGAGCACGGCCCTGGAGCACGGCCACACGGTCACCTTCATGCCCAAGCCGATCTTCGGTGACAACGGCTCCGGCATGCACTGCCACCAGTCGCTCTGGAAGGACGGCGCGCCGCTCTTCTACGACGAGGTCGGCTACGCGGGCCTGTCCGACACCGCCCGCTACTACATCGGCGGCCTGCTCAAGCACGCCCCGTCGCTGCTGGCCTTCACCAACCCGACGGTGAACTCCTACCACCGCCTGGTGCCCGGCTACGAGGCCCCGGTCAACCTGGTCTACTCCCAGCGCAACCGCTCGGCGTGCATCCGCATCCCGATCACGGGTTCCAACCCGAAGGCCAAGCGCATCGAGTTCCGCGTCCCGGACCCGTCGTGCAACCCGTACTTCGCCTTCGCCGCCCAGCTGATGGCCGGCATCGACGGTATCCGCAACAAGATCGAGCCGGTCGAGCCGGTCGACAAGGACCTCTACGAGCTTCCCCCTGAGGAGGCCCGTAACATCCCGCAGGTCCCCGGCTCGCTGACGGACGTGCTCGCGGCCCTGGAGGCCGACCACGAGTACCTGCTGGAGGGCGGCGTGTTCACGCCGGACCTGATCGAGACCTGGATCTCCTACAAGCGGGAGAACGAGATCGACCCGATCCGCCTGCGCCCCCACCCGCACGAGTTCGAGCTCTACTACGACGTCTGAGCCTTTGATCCGCGCGAACATCGGCGCTTGACCCGTCAAGGGCACTCAGGCCTCCCGCGAAAGGCCGTCGACCGTCCCGCCATTGAGGGCACGCTCGACGGCCCGCGCCTGACGCGCTCCCGGGTCTCGGGAGCGACCCGCTCCGGCCGGTTGAGCACGTTGGACACCGTGCCGGGGGAGACCCCGGCGACCCGAG
>NZ_JBEXUE010000790.1:0-2768 GCF_040614275.1 Streptosporangium sp. NPDC006013 | reverse complement strand
GCGGGCTGATCGCCGTGGGCCGGTAGTCATAGGTGTCCTCAAGCCTGATCTCCCCCTTCCGCCGCTGACCGACGCGGCCCGTCTGACCACCTCGGTCAGCTCCTCGCGCAACTCGGCGAAGAGCGGGTCGGTGCGGGGGTGCTCCCCGTACGGCACGGCCGAGGCGCGGTCGGAGACCACCCGGCCGGGCCTGCCGCTCAGCGCGAGCACCCGGGTGCCGAGGTAGACGGCCTCGTCCACGCTGTGGGTGATGAAGACCACGGTCGTGCCGGCCCGCCGCCACAGCTCGCGGACCTCCTCCTGCATGCGCTCCCTGGTGAAGGCGTCCAGGGCGGCGAACGGCTCGTCCATCAGCAGCAGCGCGGGGTCCGGGGCGAGCGCGCGGGCGATCGCCGCGCGCTGCTGCATGCCTCCCGACAGCTCATACGGCCTGGCCCTGGCGACGTCGGCCAGGCCGGTCAGCTCCAGCAGTTCGGCCACCCGCTCGCGCCGCGCCGCCCTGGGCAGGCCGCGCAGCCCGAAGCCGACGTTTCCGGCGACTGAGAGCCAGGGGAAGAGCCGGTGCTGCTGGAACACGAAGCCCCTGGTGGGGGCGGGCCCCGACACCACCGCGCCGGAGGCGGTGATGGTTCCCGCCGACGGCGCGGTGAAGCCCGCCACCAGCCGGAGCAGCGTGCTCTTGCCGCACCCCGACGGGCCCACGATCGTCACGAACTCCCCGGCGGTGATCTCCAGGTCGATCGGCCCCAGCGCGTCGACGATCCCGGCGCGTCCCCGGTAGGAGTGCGACACCCCGGTGAGGGCGAGCGCGGTGTCCCGCGCCGCTCCCGGATCGGCCACCGGGGCGGTCTTTCCATCGTTGGCGGGAGCACTCTCGTGCGCGGTGCCGTTCGAGGTGGCCGGGTCCGCTCCGGGGGCGGTGGTGCCGGCGTCAGCTCCCGGCGAAGGCATCCGCGAGCTCCTGCGTGGCCAGGCCCTTCTGGAAGACCGCCGGATCGGGGACGACGTCGATCTTCTGCTGGCCCTTGAGGAACTCGGCCGCGCTGTGCAGGTTCTCGGCGAGCTTGCCGGGAGCGTCCGGGGTGCCGAGATAGTCGGCGGAGCGCTGCTCACTCGCGTCGAGGAGCACGAGCTGGCCGAGCTGGCGCGCGGCCTCGGCCGGGTCGAGGTTGAGCTGGCGGCCGATGGCCGCGGCGGCGGCGCCGGTGTCGCTCCTGGCCAGCTTGACCGCGCGGTCCTGCTGCTGGAGCCAGATGCTCAGCGCCTTCGGGTACTTCTTCGCGAAGTCGTCGCTCACCACCGCGAGGTCGGCGGTGAGCCTGCCCCGCTGGGCCAGCTCCCGGCTGGTGACCAGCGTCGTGCCGCCGTTCTTCTGCAGCTCGGCCAGGGTGGGCGTCCAGACGTAGGCGGCGTCGATGTCGCCGCGCTGCCAGGCGGCCTGGATGTCCGGCGGCTCCATGTCGAGGATCTTCACGTCGGACTCGGAGAGGCCGGCCTCGGTGAGCGCGGCGAGCAGGCTGTAGTGGGTGGTCGAGGCGAAGGGGGCGGCGACCCGCTTGCCCGCGAGGTCCTTGACGTCGGTCACCCCGCCCCGGGCGACGAGCGCCTCGTTGTCCCCGATCACGTCGAAGATCCACGGCACCCGGTACGGGATGTTGAGCGGCGCGGACAGGCCGCGGGTGACCGGGCTGCTGCCCGCCAGCCCGATGTCGAGCGAGCCGGCGATCATGGCGGTGTTCACGTCACCGCCCGAGTCGAACTTGCTCCAGGTGATCTTGGTGTTCGGCAGCGCCTTCTCCAGCCACTGCTGGTCCTTGACGATCAGATCGCCGTTGGGAATGAGCTGGTAGCCGATGCGCAGGGTCGCGGGGGAGCCGTCGGCGGCGGGCCCGGTCTCCTCCGTGCCGGACCCGCAGGCGGTCAGGGCGAGGGCGGCGGCGGTCAGGGCGAGGGCTATGCGTTTCATTGGGGGTCTTTCCTAGGTACGGCCGCGCCAGGGCACCAGGCGGCGGTCCAGCGTTTGCAGCAGGAAGTCGATGAGCAGACCTGACAGGCCGATGACGATGATGCCGAGCACGACCACGTCCGTCTGGTTGTAGCGCTGGGCGTCACGGACCATGCCGCCGATGCCGGGCACCCCGTTCACGGTCTCGGCGGCGACCACCGTGGTGTAGGCGACGCCCACGGCCACCCGCACCCCCGTGATGATCTCGGGCAGCGCGCTCGGCAGCACCACGCGGAGCGGCAGCTCGTGCCGGCGGGCGCCGAGCGAGCGGGCCGCGTTGAGGTAGTCCTCGTGCACGCCGCGTACGGCGTCCGCGGTGGCCACCGCGACCGGCGGGAGCGCGGCCAGCAGCAGGAGCCAGATCTTGGGCTCCTCGTCGATGCCGAACCAGATCACCAGCAGGCTGAGGTAGGCCAGCGGCGGCAGGGTGCGGACGAACGTGACCAGGGGGCCGAGCAGCGCGCGCAGCGTGGGGACCATGCCGATCAGCAGCCCCAGCACGATGCCGCCACTCACCCCGTACAGGCAGCCGAGCCCGATCCGGCGCAGGCTGGTGAGCAGGTGTTCCTGCAGGGTGTGGCCGCTCACGCCGTCGGCGGTGGTGCGCAGGAACTGGTCCCAGACCGCGACCGGCTCCGGTACGAAGACCGGTGGCCAGATCTCGGCCATGGCCACGGCCTGCCAGATCGCGATCAGCGCGACGATCGCTCCGGCCCGCAGCGCCAGGGCTCGCCAGAGGGTACGGCCGGCGCCCGGCTCGGTT
>NZ_JBEXUE010000789.1:0-2803 GCF_040614275.1 Streptosporangium sp. NPDC006013 | reverse complement strand
GCGGCTACGGCCGAGCAGTTGTGCTCGCCGGATTACTGGGTGGATCAGGTCCGCCAACCGGTGCGGTTCGCCGATGGTGTGCGGGGGCTGCGTGGTCAGGGTGTGCGGGCCGACACCAGCACCGGAACCACACCAGCGGCCGGTGTGGGATCCTCCGTACCCGGTTCAGCGTCAGGGGCTCCCGGACCTTGTTCGATGATGACGTGCGCGTTGGTGCCGCTGAAACCGAACGACGACACCCCGGCCCGCCACGGCCGCTCCACCTGAGGCCAGGGCCTGGCCTCGGTCAGCAGCTCCATCGCGCCCGCCGACCAGTCGATGTGCGAGGACGGCGCATCCACGTGCAGCGTCTTGGGCAGCACACCGTGCCGCATGGCCATGACCATCTTGATCACACCCGCCACACCCGCAGCCGCCTGCGTGTGACCGATGTTCGACTTCACAGAACCCAGCAGCAGCGGCCGGTCCTCCGGCCGATCCTGCCCGTAGGTCGCCAGCAGGGCCTGCGCCTCGATCGGGTCACCCAGCGTCGTACCCGTACCGTGCGCCTCCACCGCGTCCACGTTGGCGGGCGTGAGCCCGGCGCCGGCCAACGCCTGCCGGATCACCCGCTGCTGCGAAGGACCGTTCGGAGCGGTCAACCCGTTGGACGCGCCGTCCTGGTTGACCGCGGAACCACGGACGACCGCCAGCACCTGGTGGCCGTTGCGGCGCGCGTCCGACAGCCGCTCCAGCACCAGCATGCCCACACCCTCGGCCCAGCTCGTGCCATCCGCCGTGTCGGCGAACGCCTTGCACCGTCCGTCGGCCGCGAGCCCGCCCTGGGCGCTGAAGTCGATGAACATGCCGGGCGTGGCCATGACGGTCACGCCACCGGCCAGCGCCAGCGAGCACTCGCCCAAGCGCAGCGCCTGCGCCGCCAGATGCAACGCCACCAGGGAGGACGAGCAGGCGGTGTCCACCGTCACCGTCGGGCCCTCCAAGCCCAGCGTGTACGCGATGCGCCCGGTGGCGATACTTCCGGCGGTCCCGGTGCTGACGAAGCCCCTCACGTCCGGCGGGAACTCAACACTCGGACCGTAGTCGTGGTAGATCACACCGGCGAACACGCCCGTACGGCTGCCGCGCAGCGAGACCGGGTCGATCCCGGCCCGCTCGAAAGCCTCCCACGACACCTCCAGCAGCAGCCGCTGCTGCGGATCCATCGCCAAAGCCTCACGCGGCGAAATGCCGAAAAATCCTGGATCGAACTCCCCGGCCGTGTGCAGGAAGCCGCCCTCACGCACATAGCTGGTGCCCCGGCGCTCCCGATCCGGGTTGTACACCACTCCGAGATCCCAGCCACGCGACGTCGGGAACTCAGTGATCCCGTCCCCGCCGTCGGCCACCAGACGCCACAAATCCTCCGGAGAGTTGACATCACCCGGAAAGCGGCACGCCATCGACACAATCGCAATCGGATCGTGCCTGCCCGACTCAACCTCCTGGAGCCGTCGACGGGTCTCGCGCAAATCGGCGGCGACCGACTTGAGGTATTCGACGAGCTTCCGGTCTTCCGACATCGGGACGGCCTCCGAAGATTACGAGGCGAGCCGGGATCACAGATCTTTAAGCTGGCCCAGTTCGCTTTCGATGATGCCGAGGAGGTCCTCGGTACTCGCCGATTCGAGCATGTCGGCGACTGCGATTTCACTAGTTTCTTGGCCGCTCGCGCTCACCTTCGCCAGCAGCTGCCGCAGCCGCGTCGCGATGCCGTTCCGGGTGATTTCGTCGAGCCCGTCCTCGGAAAGCGCGGTCTCAAATCGGTCGAGGTCGGCCAGCAACGACGGCTTCTCGGCGGCGGTCTCCCCGGGAGCGATTTCCGCGAGGAGATGTTCGGCGAGGACAGTGGGCGTGGGGTAGTCGAAGACGAGGGTGGCGGACAGGCGCAGCCCGGTGGCGGCGTTGAGCCGGTTGCGCAGCTCGATCGCGGTCAGCGAGTCGAAGCCCAGCTCGCGGAACTCACGGCGGACGTCCACCGCCGCGGGGTCGGAGTGTCCAAGGACGGCGGCGGCCTGAGCCCGGACCATGTCGGCCAGCAGGCGGACCCGCTTGGGGTTGGCCAGGCCAGCCAGCTGCCGGGACAGCGCCTCGCCCGCGCCACGCCCTCCTGCCGCCGACAGCGCGGCCGCCGTACGGCGGGTGCCGCGCACCAGGCCGCGCAGCAGCGGCGGCACCAGCTGAGCGGGCATCGCCCGCATGTTCAGCCGCACCGGGACCACGAGCGGTGAGTCCGAGCCGATGGCCGCGTCGAACAGGGCCAGCCCTTGCTCGGTGGTGATGGGCGGCAGCCCGGCGGCGGTCATCCGCTGCACATCGGCCTGCGACATGCCCCCGGTCATCCCGGTGGCCTGCTCCCACAATCCCCAGGGAAGCGACAAGCCCGGCAGCCCTCGCGCCTGGCGGTGGGCCATCAACGCGTCCAGCCAGGCATTGGCCGCCGCGTAGTTACCCTGCCCGGCACCGCCCATCAGCCCGGCCAGCGACGAGAACACCACAAACCCGGCCAGATCAAGATCTGCGGTGAGCTCGTGCAGGTGCCAGGCGGCGTCCACCTTCGGCCGCAGCACCGACTCCAGCCGCTTCGGCGTCAGCGAGGCGATGGTCCCGTCATCGAGGACTCCGGCCGCGTGGATCACCGCGGTCAGCGGATGCTCGGTGCCGATCCCGGCCAGCAGGCCGGCCACCGCACCCCGATCGGCCATGTCACAGGCGGCGACGGTCACGTGCGCGCCTTGCGCGGCCAGCTCCCGCTCCAGCTCAC
>NZ_JBEXUE010000788.1:0-2819 GCF_040614275.1 Streptosporangium sp. NPDC006013 | reverse complement strand
CCGGCCGAGGGGGCGCCGCCGCCGCGGAGGCGGTCCGGGACGCACTGATCGAAGCGCGCCGCGCCCGAGGCGTGGTGGGGACCGCCGTGTCCTGGTCGGCATGGGCGGACAGCGGCGTGACCACGGACCGGGGAATGGACCTGCACCTGCGGGCGAACGGGCTGCCCGCCCTGGCGCCCGCGCTCGCGCTCAGCGCGCTGGGCCGGGTCGTCGCGAACGGCGAGAGCGCGGTGACGGTCGCCGACGTGGCGTGGGACCGGTTCGCCCCGGCCTTCCTCGCGGTGCGGCCGACCCCGCTGCTGGACGAGCTGCCCCAGGCCCGGCAGGCGATCGAGGCGGCGGGCGGCGGCGCCCACGACGGTGAGCCCACCGTGGCGGCCGCGCTCCGGGACCGCCTTCTCGGGCTGCCGGCGGCCGAGCGCACGGGCCTCGTCCTCGAACTGGTGGTGGCCAGGGCCGCCTCGGTCCTCGGGCACGCGGACGGCGCCGCGATCGAGGCCGATCGGGCCTTCCGGGACTTCGGGTTCGACTCTCTCACCGCGGTCGACCTGCGTAACCAGCTCAACACCGCGACCGGGCTGACCCTGCCGGCCACGCTCGTCTTCGACCACCCGACACCGGTGGAACTCGCCGAACATCTGGCGGCCCAGGTGCTCGGCGAGGAGAGCCTCGGCGAGGAGAGCCGAGCGCCCGTACCGGCCGTGCTCTCGGACGACCCGATCGTCATCGTCGGCATGAGCTGCCGGTACCCGGGCGGCGTCCGCTCGCCGGAAGACCTGTGGCGGCTGGTCACCGGCGAGGTGGACGCGGTCGGCGCGTTCCCCGCCGACCGGGGCTGGGACCTGGACGCGCTGTCCGGTGGGGACGCCGACGGGCGTGGCCGCAGCACGGCGGCCGGAGGCGGTTTCCTCTACGACGCCGCCGACTTCGATCCGGGTTTCTTCGGCATCTCGCCCCGTGAGGCGATGGTGATGGACCCGCAGCAGCGCTTGGTGCTCGAAGCCGCCTGGGAGGCGTTCGAACGGGCGGGCATCGACCCCGCCGGCCTGCGGGGCGGCGATGTGGGCGTCTACGTCGGCGCCACCGGTGGTGACTACCAGCCACCCCGCGATCATCACGGCCACGCGCAGACGGCCCAGGCGGCCAGCGTGATCTCCGGCCGGCTGTCCTACACCTTCGGCCTGGTGGGGCCCTCGGTGACCGCGGACACCGCCTGCTCCTCGTCGCTGGTGGCGTTGCACCTGGCCGCCCAGGCGCTGCGGGCCGGGGAGTGCTCGCTGGCTCTCGCCGGTGGGGTCGCCGTGATGTCCACCCCGGTGGGCTTCGTCGAGTTCGGCGAGATGGGGGCGCTGTCCCCGGACGGCCGGTGCAAGGCGTTCTCCGACGCCGCCGACGGCACGGGCTGGGCGGAGGGCGTCGGCATGCTCGTCGTCGAACGGCTGTCGGATGCCCGGCGCAACGGCCATCACGTGCTGGCGATCCTGCGCGGTTCGGCCGTCAACCAGGACGGCGCGTCCAACGGATTCACCGCGCCGAGCGGCCCGTCACAGCGGAAGGTGATCCACCGCGCCCTGGCCGGTGCCGGGCTGACCCCGTCCGACGTGGACGTGGTGGAGGCGCACGGCACGGGCACCAGGCTGGGCGACCCGATCGAGGCGCAGGCCCTGCTGGAGACCTACGGTCAGAACCGTGAGCGACCAATGCTGCTCGGGTCGATCAAGTCCAACATCGGGCACACGCAGGCGGCGGCCGGAGTCGCCGGACTGATCAAGATGGTGATGGCCATCAGGCACGGGGTGGCGCCGAGGACGCTGCACCTGGACGCGCCGTCGTCGCACGTGGACTGGTCGGCGGGCGCGGTGGAGCTGCTGACCGAGGCCAGGCCGTGGCCGGACGCCGGACGCCCGCGCCGTGCCGGGATCTCGTCCTTCGGAGCCACCGGCACGAACTCACATGTGATCATCGAGGAGGCGGATCCCGCCGACCTGGTCGCCGAACCGGCGGCATCGGGCCCCGGTCTCCTGCCGGTCCCGCTGTCGGCCAAGACCCCCGCCGCGGCGCGGGCGCAGGCGCTCCGCCTGCTCGAGCACCTCGGCGAGCGCCCGGATCTGGGCCTGGCGGATCTCGCCTTCTCGCTGGCCACCACCCGGTCGAGTTTCCGGCATCGGCTCGCCGTGCTGGCCGGGGACCGGGCGGGGCTGGTGGCAGGCCTGACGGCGGCGGCGGACGGGAGCCCTGCCCCGCACGTGATCGAGGGCACGGTCGGACGGGCGGGCAAGACGGCGTTCCTCTTCACCGGCCAGGGCGCCCAGCGGGCCGGGATGGGCCGCGAGCTCTACGACCGGTTCCCGGTCTTCGCCGATGCGCTCGACGCCGTACTGGCGCATCTGGACGCCAGACTGGACCGCCCGCTGAGGGAGATCCTGTTCGCCCCGGCGGGCACACCCGAGGCCGGGCTGCTCGACGGGACCGGGTGGACCCAGCCGGCGCTGTTCGCGGTCGAGGTGGCCCTGTTCCGCCTGCTGGAGTCCTGGGAGCTCACCCCTGACCTGCTGATCGGACACTCGGTCGGCGAGTTGGCCGCGGCGCACGTCGCGGGCGTGCTGTCACTCCAGGACGCCTGCGCGCTGGTGGCGGCCAGGGGCGCGCTGATGCAGCGGCTTCCGGCCGGCGGCGCGATGGTCGCCGTCCAGGCCGGCGAGGAGGAGGTGCTGCGGGCGCTGGCCGGGTACGAGCACCGGGTCTCCGTCGCCGCGATCAACGGTACGCGCGGTCGAGCGCCCGGCCCACGTCGTCGAGGCTGTCGCCTTCGAACATGA
>NZ_JBEXUE010000787.1:0-2851 GCF_040614275.1 Streptosporangium sp. NPDC006013 | reverse complement strand
CCGGACCGTGAGGATGCAGCGCGGGTTGGACGGGTCGGACTCGACCTTGGCCCGTAGCCGCTTGACGTGCACGTCCAGGGTCTTGGTGTCGCCCACGTAGTCGGCACCCCAGACCCGGTCGATGAGCTGGCCCCGGGTGAGCACCCGCCCGGCGTTGCGCAGCAGCACCTCCAGCAGCTCGAACTCCTTCAGGGGCAGCTGCACCGGCTCGCCCCGCACCGCGACGATGTGGCGGTCCACGTCCATCCGGACCGGACCGGCGGCCAGCACCGCCGACTCCAGCTCCTCCACATCGCCCTGACGGCGCAGCACCGCGCGGATGCGGGCCACCAGCTCTCTGGAGGAGAAGGGCTTGGTGACGTAGTCGTCGGCGCCGAGCTCCAGCCCGACCACCTTGTCGATCTCGCTGTCCTTGGCGGTGAGCATGATGACGGGCACGTTGGAGCGCTGGCGGAGCGAGCGGCAGACCTCCGTCCCCGGCAGGCCGGGGAGCATCAGATCGAGCAGCACCAGGTCGGCGCCGTTCCGGTCAAAGGTCTCCAGCGCCTCCGGCCCGGTGGTGGCCACGGCCACCTCGAAGCCTTCCTTGCGCAGCATGTATGACAGAGCGTCGGAGAACGACTCTTCGTCCTCGACGACAAGCACGCGAGTCACTGCGCGGCCTCCAGGGGGATCGTGGTGGTAGCTGGTACTGCCACCGCCATGCCGCCGAAGGCGGGCAGGCGGAGGGTGAAGGTGGAGCCTGAGCCTTCCTTGCTCCACACCGTGACCGCCCCGTTGTGGGCGGCGGCCACGTGCTTGACGATGGCCAGGCCGAGGCCCGTGCCACCGGTCGCGCGCGAGCGTGCCGCGTCGACGCGGAAGAACCGCTCGAAAATTCGCTCCTGGGCGCTCTCGGGGATGCCGATGCCCTGGTCGCTCACGCTGATCTCGACGTATTCGGTGTTGGGGCCCGCCCCGCGGGCACTGACCACGACCCGGGTGTGCTCGGGGCTGTAGGCGACCGCGTTGTCGATGAGGTTGCGCAGGGCGGTGACGAGAAGCTCGTCGTCGCCCCATATCCGCAGGCCCTCGACGCCGCCGGAGACGAGGGTGATGTCCTTGGCCGCCGCGGTGGTGTTACAGCGGTCGATGGCCTCGTGCACCGCCTCGTCGATCAGCACCGGGCCCGGAGTCGGGATGGGCTCGGCGCCCTGGATGCGGGAGAGGGTGATCAGGTCCTGGACGAGGTAGGTGAGCCGGGCCGCCTCATGCTGCATACGCCCGGCGAAGCGGGTGACCGCCTCGGGGTCGTCGGCGGCGTCCTGGATGGTCTCGGCCAGCAACGACATCGCGCCCACCGGCGTCTTGAGCTCGTGGCTCACGTTGGCCACGAAGTCGCGGCGGACCGCCTCGACGCGGCGGTGCTCGGTCTGGTCCTCGGCGAGGACCAGCACCTGACCGTAGGAGCCGAGCGGGGCGACCCGCACCGCGAAGTTGGTCGACTCCTGGCCGAACTTGTGGCCGGCCACCTCGATCTCGCTCTCGCGGATCTCGCCGTCCCTGCGTACCTTCCTGGCCAGCGCGAGCAGCTCGGCCGCCATCAGGTGCTCTCCCTTGACCAGGCCGAACGCGCGCGCCGCCGAACTGGCGCGCAGCACCCGGTCCTCCTTGTCGAGCACGACCGCCGAGGACGGCAGCACGGCCAGCACCGAGGCGACCCCGTGCGGGAGCGCGCCGGGCTCGACGCCGTCCACCGGTGTCATCCCGTCACGCCGTCCGTGGCTCTGCTGGCGGACGACCATCACGGCCAGCGCTCCCACGACGAAGCCGGCCAGCGCGGCCAGGCTCGCCATCAGCTCACTCACGTGGTCCTCCCGTAGGCTTCACGTTTTCGATGGTAGGTGGGGGTTTCCATGTTGGGGACGGCCCGGGGGTGGTGACAGCGGCCTTTCCCGCAAAGTTCACTTTGCGGTCGAGGTTCGTTCACCGGTCCCCTCATACGGTGAGTTCCATGCGCGACGCCTATCACGAAGACCTCGACGCCCTCACCGAACGGCTGGTCGAGATGACCCGGCTCGTGAGGTCGGCGATATCGCGGGCCACCACAGCCCTCCTGGACGCGGACCTTCATCTCGCCGAGAGCGTCATCTCCCAGGACGAGGAGGTCGACCGGATCTTCGCGGAGATCGAGGCCACGATCTTCGACCTGATGGCCAGGCAGCAGCCGGTGGCCGTGGATCTCAGAATGATCATCGCGGCGCTGCGGATGGGCACCGACCTGGAGCGGATGGGCGACCTCGCCGAGCATGTGGCCAAGGTCGCCAGGCTGCGCCATCCCGACTCCGCGATCCCGCCGGAGATCCGTGCCACCATCCTGGAGATGGGCCAGATCGCCGAGCGCCTCATCACCAAGACCGGCAGCTGCATCGCCTCGCGCGACGTGGAGTCCGCCCTGGAGCTGGAGGCCGACGACGACGCGATGGACAGGCTGCACCGCAGGCTGTTCAAGGTCCTGATGGCCCCCGACTGGAAGTACGGCGTCGAGCCGGCCATCGACGTGACGCTGATCGGCCGCTACTACGAGCGCTATGCCGACCACGCGGTCCGTGTCGCGCACGACGTGGTCTATCTGGTGACGGGTTCCCGGCCGCAGGACACCGGCGCCCTCTGACTCCCCCGTCGATCTCCTCAGCCCCTCGGAACGTCAGGAGGGCCCGCCGGATCCGGCACCCCGGCCGGCTCCGCGTCGAGGCTCTCGCGCAGTTGCTCGGCGAGCGCGGCCCGGTCCTGTCCGGATAACCGGGTGGACAGGCCCCTGGTGACCTTGAAGGCCCCGCCGTACGGATCGCTGACGTCCTCACCGAGCAGG
>NZ_JBEXUE010000786.1:0-2859 GCF_040614275.1 Streptosporangium sp. NPDC006013 | reverse complement strand
GTCCGGATTGTCGGCGGAGGTGTGATAGTCCGGGTAGCCCGCGTAGGGGGTCCTGGTGAGCGAGCCGACGGGCAGGCGCCGACGCGCTGGAGGCGTTCCTGGAGCCGCTGGGCGGCATCCGCCTGATGCGCGACGTGGAGCTGCCGCTCGTCACCGTGCTGGCCGAGCTGGAGCGGGCCGGCATCGCCGCCGACCGGGAGTATCTCAGCGGCCTGGAGGCCGAGTTCGGCGCCGCGGTCAAGCAGGCGGTCGAGGCGGCGCACGCCTCCGTGGGCGGTGAGCAGTTCAACCTGGGCTCGCCCAAGCAGCTTCAGGAGATCCTGTTCGTCAAGCTCAACCTGCCCAAGACCAAGAAGACCAAGACGGGCTACACCACCGACGCCCCCGCGCTGGCCTGGCTGGCCGCCCAGACCGAGCACGAGCTGCCGACGATCATGCTGCGCCACCGCGACCAGGCCAAGCTGAAGGTCACGGTCGAGGGCCTGATCAAGGAGATCGCCGACGACGGCCGCATCCACACCACGTTCAACCAGATCGTGGCGGCCACCGGGCGGCTCAGCTCGGAGAAGCCCAACCTGCAGAACATCCCGATCCGCACCGCCGAGGGCCGCCGCATCCGGCAGGGCTTCGTGGTCGGCAAGGGCTTCGAGACCCTGCTGACCGCCGACTACAGCCAGATCGAGCTGCGCATCATGGCCCACCTGTCCGGCGACGAGGCGCTGATCGCGTCCTTCGAGTCCGGGCACGACTTCCACCAGGCCACCGCGGCCCGGGTCTTCGACATCGAGCCCGAGCAGGTCACCGGGGAGATGCGGGCCAAGATCAAGGCGATGAACTACGGCCTGGCCTACGGACTGTCCGACTTCGGGTTGTCGGAGCAGCTCAACATCCCCGTCTCCGAGGCCAGAGCGCTCAAGGAGGGGTATTTCGAGGAGTTCGGCGGCGTCCGTGACTTCCTCAACGCGATCGTCGCGCAGGCCAGGAACGACGGCTACACCGAGACGATCATGGGGCGGCGCCGCTACCTGCCCGACCTCAACAGTGACAACCGCCAGCGCCGCGAGATGGCCGAGCGGATGGCGCTCAACGCGCCCATCCAGGGTTCGGCGGCCGACATCATCAAGGTCGCCATGCTCGACGTGCAGGGCGCGCTCAAGGAGGCGGCGCTCGGCTCCCGGATGCTGCTGCAGGTCCACGACGAGCTCGTCTTCGAGGTGGCCCCCGGTGAGCTGGAGACGTTGCGCGAGCTGGTCACGGACCGGATGAACGCCGCCTACGCCCTGCGTGTCCCGCTGGCCGTCTCGGTGGGCGTCGGCCGCACCTGGGAGGACGCCGGACACTGACGGCCGCACCCAGGGGGCCGGGGACCTAGCGCGAGCCGGTCGCCGACCGGATGAACGCCGCCTGCTCCCCGCGGGTCGCGCCGGGTGCCGGGCACCGACGACCACCTCCGAGCGGGCGGGTGACCGCCCCTCATGGAGGGCTGAACTCCGCCGATTGGTCGGGCCTGTCCGAGTCTGTTCTAGGCTGGTGATCCAGTCCGAATAAGCTCGATGGGCCTGGGAGTGTTGTGCGGAGTTCAATCCCCCTGACGCAGATCATCATGCTCACCAATGTGGTGGTCGTCGCGGTGGCGGTGGTGGTGCTCCTCGTGCTTCCCGCCCCGCCTGCCCCATCCGGCGCCCCGGGCGCCTCCGGGGCGGGACAGGCGGCGCCCGGTCCGTCCCAGCCGCCCGCGACGCCCTCGCCGACGCCGGACCTTCCCTCGGCCGAGCTGCCGCCGCCGGTCACCGCCACGGCGGAGTTCGCGCGGCAGGTGAAGGCCAACGAGGCCGGCATGGTCCCGATCCTGATGTACCACCGGATCATCGGCAAGCGGCTGGCGTCGATCGACCGCACGCCCGCCCAGCTGCGCAAGGAGCTGGAGATGCTCGCCAGGGACGGTTACGTGCCGGTCACCGCGCGGGAGTTCGCCGCCGGGAGGATGGACATCCCGGCGGGCAAGTACCCGGTGGTGCTGACCTTCGACGACGGTCACCCCAGCCACTTCGCGCTGGAGGCGGACGGCACCCCGGCCAGGAACACCGCGGTCGGAATCATCTATCAGGTGGCAAAGAAACACCCAGATTTCCGGCCCGTCGCCACTTTCTGGGTCAACCAGCAGCCCTTCGGCCTGCAGAACGCCAAGGATCAGGCGCGGGCCGTGCAGTGGCTGACCTCGCGGGGTTTCGAGGTGGCCAACCACACCTGGGGCCACCCCTACCTGCCGGGCCTGCCCAAGAAGAAGATCGCCGAGCAGCTCGCCAGGGTCGAGCGGCTGCTGAAGCAGCTCGGCGTTCCCCCCTCCGAGACGATGGCGCTGCCGTTCGGCGCGATGCCCCGTAAGAGGTCCACGGTGCAGTCGGGAAGGTGGCAGGGAGTCTCCTACCGGTTCAAGGCCGTCTTCCTGGCCGGTGCCGAGCCGTCGGTCTCGCCGTTCACCAAGAACTACGACCGGCGATCGGTCCAGCGGATCCAGAGCAATGGTAAAAAAGGCGAGTGCCGGAAATGGTGTTCCCAATACTGGCTGGAGTGGCTGAACAAGCACCCCCGCCAGCGCTACACGGCGGACGGCGACCCCGAGCGCATCTCCATCCCACGGGGGCTTCGGGGTAGTATCAGGGCCGACCGGAGAGAGATGATCAACGCCTATTAGGCGAGATCGTTATCCTTTCGGCACGCGGGAGCGTAGTGTCGTCGGATTGACCATACCCGTCTCGTCTCATATGCTGATCGCTGCGTTGTGGGCTCGCGCGTGTCTCGGACGGAGTGGGCTCGCGCTCGATCACGCCGATGTGAATTCTTCGGCTGACGGTAAGA
>NZ_JBEXUE010000785.1:0-2861 GCF_040614275.1 Streptosporangium sp. NPDC006013 | reverse complement strand
GGTGCCCGTTCGTGGGATCCGGACGGGACGGTGCTGATCACTGGTGGTACCGGTGGTCTGGGTGCGCTGTTCGCGCGGCATGTGGTGGCCGAGCGTGGCGTACGGCATCTGCTCCTGACCAGCCGTCGTGGCCTGGACGCCCCCGGCGCGATGGAGTTGCGGGCCGAGCTGATCGCCCACGGCGTCGAGGTGACGATCGCGGCGTGTGACATGGCCGACCGCGACCAGGTCGCGGGCCTGCTGGCCGAGGTTCCGGCCGGGCATCCACTGACCGCGATCATCCACACGGCGGGTGTGCTGGACGACGGAACCACCCTCTCGCTGACCCCGCGGTCGCTGGACCTGGTCCTGCGGCCCAAGGTCGACGCCGCCTGGCATCTGCACGAGCTCACCCAGGGACTGGACCTCGCGGCGTTCGTGGTCTTCTCCTCCCTTGCCGGAGTCATGGGCAACGCAGGCCAGGGCAACTACGCTGCCGCCAACGTCTTCCTGGACGCGCTGGCCCAGCGGCGGCAGGCCGAGGGACTGCCCGCGCTCTCGCTGGCCTGGGGTGCCTGGGCCCAGGACGCCGGGATGACCAGCACGTTGGACGACGCCGAAATGCGCAGGATGGCGCGGGCCGGAATGCCGCCGCTGTCGCTGGAACAAGGCCTGGCGTTGTTCGAGACCGCTACCGCGCTGGAGCATGCGCTGCTGATCCCGGCCCGGCTTGAGCTGTCCGTACTGCGGGCACACGGCGAGGTGCCGCCGCTGTTGCGCGGGCTGGTGCGGGGCGGGCGCCGGTCGGCGGCCGGTGGGTCGGTGGTGGCCGCGACGCTGCTGGGGCGGCTGGCTCCGCTGGGGGCGGCCGAGCGCACCGAGGTGATGATGGACCTGGTGCGTACCGAGGTGGCCGTCGTCCTGGGGCATGCCTCCCCTGACACGGTGGAGGTGCGGCGCGAGTTCCGCGAGCTGGGCTTCGACAGTCTCACCTCGGTCGAGCTGCGCAACCGGCTGAACGGCGCGACGGGGCTGCGGTTGCCGGCCACTCTGGTGTTCGACTACCCGACCCCCGTGGTGCTGGCCGAGTTCCTGCTGGCCGAACTGCTCGGCGAGCACGCCGACGCGATCATCCCCACGTCCATCCTGCCGGTGGCGGACGACCCGATCGTGATCGTGGGCATGGCGTGTCGCTATCCGGGCGGGGTCACCTCGCCGGAGGACCTGTGGCGGATGGTCACCGAGGGCGTGGACGCGATCTCGCCCTTCCCCACGACACGCGGCTGGAGCCGTGAATCGTTTGCTCCGGGGACCGCCGTCAACTATGTCCAGGCGGGTGGCTTCCTGCACGAGGCCGGGGAGTTCGATCCGGGGTTCTTCGGGATCTCGCCGCGCGAGGCTTTGGCGATGGACCCGCAGCAGCGGCTGCTGCTCGAGGTGACGTGGGAGGCGGTTGAGCGGGCCGGGGTCGACCCGGTGTCGCTGCGGGGCAGCCACACGGGCGTGTTCGCCGGCGTGATGTACCACGACTACTCGGGCATGCCCTTCCCGGCGGACGTGCTGGGCTTCATGGGCACCGGCACCGCCGGAAGTGTCGCGAGCGGTCGATTGTCCTACACGCTGGGGCTGGAGGGCCCGGCGGTGACGGTGGACACCGCCTGCTCGTCGTCGCTGGTGGCGATGCACCTGGCGGCGCAGGCACTGCGCGGCGGTGACTGCTCGCTGGCGCTGGCCGGTGGCGTGACCGTCATGGCCACCCCGGGGCCGTTCATCGATTTCACCGGGCAGGGCGGGCTGGCCCCCGACGGTCGGTGCAAGTCCTACTCCGACGCGGCCGACGGCGCGGGTTGGTCCGAGGGCGTGGGCATGCTGGTCATGGAGCGGCTTTCGGACGCCCGCCGCAACGGCCACCAGGTGCTCGCCATCGTGCGCGGGTCGGCGATCAACCAGGACGGCGCGTCGAACGGTCTGACCGCGCCGAACGGTCCTTCGCAGCAGCGGGTCATCCGGCAGGCGCTGGCCGGTGCCGGGCTCTCGGTGTCCGAGGTGGACGCGGTGGAAGGGCACGGTACGGGTACGACGTTGGGTGACCCGATCGAGGCGCAGGCGCTGCTGGCGACCTACGGGCAGGACCGGGACGAGGACCGTCCGCTGCTGCTCGGCTCGATCAAGTCGAACATCGGTCACACGCAGGCCGCCGCCGGTGCGGCGGGTGTGATCAAGATGATCATGGCCATGCGGCATGGGGTGCTGCCCAAGACGTTGCACGTGGACGAGCCGTCCTCGCACATCGACTGGTCAGCGGGCGCGGTGGAGCTGCTGACCGAGCCGGTGGAGTGGCACCAGAACGGCCACCCACGCCGGGCGGCTGTGTCGTCGTTCGGGATCAGCGGCACCAACGCGCACATGATCTTGGAGCAGTTGCCGGAGGCTCCTGAAACGGAGTCGCATGGTGAGGACCGGGCGCCGGGTACGGTGCCGTGGCTGGTGTCGGCGAGGACCTCTGAGGCGTTGCGCGCGCAGGCGCGCCGTCTGGCCGCGCATCTCGACATGCACAGCGAGCTGGACCCGGTGGATGTGGGGTCCTCGCTGGTGGTGTCGCGGTCGGTGTTCGAGCACCGTGCGGTGGTGGTGGGGCGTGATCGTGAGGAGCTGCTGGCCGGTCTCGGTTCGCTGGGCACCGAGGACGCCGGAGCTTCCCTGCGTGGTGTGGTCGCGGGCGGGTCAGCGGCTCGTGTGGTCGCGGGTGTGGCCGATGTGGTCGGTAAGTCGGTGTGGGTGTTCCCTGGTCAGGGGGCGCAGTGGGCGGGTATGGGCGGGCGGCTGCTTGAGGAGTCGCCGGTCTTCGCCGGGCGGATGGCGGAGTGTGCGGCGGCGTTGGA
>NZ_JBEXUE010000784.1:0-2875 GCF_040614275.1 Streptosporangium sp. NPDC006013 | reverse complement strand
TGCCTGCGGCGTTCGGCGTCGGCAGCCGAGGCGGCCGGCTCGTCGCCGACCAGCTCGACGAAGTCCTTGGCCGGTCAGGAGCAGGACCAGCACGAGGACCGCGAGCGGCGCCTGGCCGTGGCCTGCGAGGGCCTGGAAGAGCAGCGTCTGCCACTGGGCGGCGGCGAGGGTGCCGCCCAGCGGCGCGAACCGGATCCTGCGGCTCTTCCGATGAGGGCGGGCCGGTGCGACCTGCGCCATCCGGCCGACTGTGGACGTTTTGCGGCGACACCGCGCCGGGCACCATGGCGTCGCCGACCGTGCATGTAAATAAACTTTGACATGGTGTCCGGGGCGCTTTACATTGGTTGATGTCAGCTTTGTTTTACATGAGGGGTGGCCGTGGCCTTCGAGGAAAAGCGCGCCTGGGTGATGATCGTGGTCTCCATCGGCGCGTACACGATCTACGTGGTGACCATCCTGGGCCGGGCCGGCGAAGGCCCGATCGCCGACGTCGCCTACGCGGGAACTCTGCTGTGGACCATCGGTGGCGCCATCGTCGCCGCGATCGTGGCCCACATCGCGATGGCTGTCGCGGGCGGCCACGGCGCCGACCGCACCGACGAGCGCGACCGTGAGATCAACCAGGTCAGTGAGCGCATCGGGCAGTCGATCCTCGTCATCGGCGCGCTCGCCGCACTGGTCATGGCCATCGCCGAGCTACGCCACTTCTGGATCGCCAACGCCGTCTACCTGGCGTTCGTGCTGTCCTCGGTGCTCAGCTCGTTTGCCAAGATCATGGCGTACCGCAAGGGCGGCTTCCAGACGTGGTGAAGCCGACGCAGGTCACCAACGCGATCCGGGCCCTGCGGTTCGCGCACGACGAGATGACCCAGGCCGAGCTGGCCGACCGGGTCGGCGTCACCCGCCAGACCATCATCGCGATCGAACAGGGTCGCTACTCCCCCTCGCTGGAGATGGCGTTCCGCATCGCCCGGGTGTTCCGGGTCGGACTCGACGACGTCTTCCAGTACCCCGACACCGAAGGAGACCCCTCATGAGGGCGATCGTCCAGGACAAGTACGGCCCGCCGCACATGCTGAGCCTCGGCGAGGTCCCGATCCCGACGCCCGGCGCCGACGATGTGCTGATCCGGGTACAAGCGGCCGGCGTCGACTACGGCGTGTGGCACATCATGACCGGGCTGCCGCTCATCGGCCGCCTCGGCTTCGGCCTGCGCCGGCCCCGCAACCGCGTGCCGGGCATGGACGTGGCCGGCGTCGTGGAGTCCGTCGGCGCCAACGTGACCGCGTTCCGCCCCGGCGATGAGGTGTACGGCGCGGCGACCGGCGCGTACGCGCAGTTCGCGCTCGCCCGCCCGGGCAAGCTCGCCCGCAAGCCTGCCAACCTGAGCTTCACCGAAGCGGCGGCCGTACCCGTGTCGGGGGTGACCGCGTTGCGGGCCGTCGGCCAGGTCACCGCCGGCGAGAAGGTGCTGGTCATCGGCGCCGGCGGCGGAGTGGGCAGCTTCGCGACGCAACTCGCGGTCGCCGGCGGCGCCCACGTCACCGCCGTGTGCAGCACGGCCAAGGCCGACCTCGTCCGGTCACTGGGCGCCCGGGCCGTCATCGACTACACGCGCGAGCCGCTCACCGGGACATACGATCTGATCATCGACATCGCGGGCATCCGGCCGCTGGCCATGCTGCGCGGGCTGCTCACCGAGCGTGGCCGGCTCGCCATCGTCGGCGGCGAGGGCGGCGGTCGGTGGTTCGGCGGGCTCAGCCGGCTGCTGGCCGTCCGGCTGATCACCCCGTTCACGCGCCAGCGCCTGGAGGCGCCGATCGCGCTGACCCGCACCGCCGACCTGGACGCGCTGCGCGACCTCATCGAGGCCGGGACCGTGCGACCGGCCGTCGGGCGCACATACTCCCTGGCGGAGGCCTCCACCGCGGTGGGTGACCTGGCGGCGGGCAACGCGCCCGGAAAGCTCGTCATCACGGTTGATTGACCCCGGGGCGCCGGGATCAATATCCTGCGGCGAGTCGG
Source organism: Streptosporangium sp. NPDC006013 (assembly GCF_040614275.1). Taxonomy (NCBI): domain Bacteria; kingdom Bacillati; phylum Actinomycetota; class Actinomycetes; order Streptosporangiales; family Streptosporangiaceae; genus Streptosporangium; species Streptosporangium sp. NPDC006013. Next base: position 847 of record NZ_JBEXUE010000784.1, on the reverse strand, counting down.
GGCTTGAGCAGCAACCGAACGGCCAGTCACGTTAAGGAGCCGGCGGACGCCTCCTATCGTCACTGGCCGTTCCGATGCAGTATCGCGCCCCGCTAAAGCGCACCGGGACAACACCGCGCCGCATGAGGAGCTGACCGATGCCGGAGTCGGGGATGTTGAACGACATCGTTGGGGGCCGGCCCACATAAGGTCAAAACCCACAATCAGTGGATCTTGACCACTGATGTACCGGATAACGCTCCTGAGTCGCGCGGCCACCGTCTCGACGGACCCGCAGGTCGCCCCTCTCCGGCCGGCGGTCATGTACCGGATAACTGTTTCTTGTCACGTACATGAGCGCGGGTTTGGCATCGTACTCTCCGGACGGTCAGCCGGGCGTGATGTGCGGGCAGACCTCGCGCTGCTGGTAGCCGCCGGGCACGTTTTCGCCGACGGCGGCCCAGAAGGGCCGGGATTCGCGGAGGTGGCCGCCGAGGGTGTGCCAGGACAGTCCAGAGTGCTCGGCGCGTAGCTGGGCGAGGGCGGCGCTAGCCAGCCCGCCCCTTTGGTACTCCGGCATGGTGTAAGAGGGCTCGACCCGGCCGAGCCGACACCGGCGGCAGAGCTGAGTGGCGCTGCGCGTGCGCCAACCGCTCCGTTCCGCCGAGACCCTGTCCTGCCATGGCGCATCCGGTCGCTCGATTCTCGGCCAGTCGCGGCGCCGGCCGAACCGGCCACGGCTGATCCACCGCAGGAACGCGGGCGCGGCACGCCAGGCGCAGGTTGTAGCCCCTGACCTGGATGTCGCGCTCCTCCAGCACGTTGAGCAGCGAGACCTGGATGCGCTCGGCCAGGTCGGGCAGCTCGT
>NZ_JBEXUE010000783.1:1478-2881 GCF_040614275.1 Streptosporangium sp. NPDC006013 | reverse complement strand
TTGCTTTGTGGTCAAGTCCTCGGCCTATTAGTACTGGTCAGCTCCACACATTACTGCGCTTCCACTTCCAGCCTATCAACCCGGTCGTCTACCGGGAGCCTTACCCACTCTCGTGGTGGGAGACCTCATCTCAAGGCGAGCTTCCCGCTTAGATGCTTTCAGCGGTTATCCCTTCCGAACGTAGCCAACCAGCCGTGCTCCTGGCGGAACAACTGGCACACCAGAGGTTCGTCCGTCCCGGTCCTCTCGTACTAGGGACAGCTCCTTTCAAGTCTCCTGCGCGCGCAGCGGATAGGGACCGAACTGTCTCGCGACGTTCTAAACCCAGCTCGCGTGCCGCTTTAATGGGCGAACAGCCCAACCCTTGGGACCTACTCCAGCCCCAGGATGCGACGAGCCGACATCGAGGTGCCAAACCATCCCGTCGATATGGACTCTTGGGGAAGATCAGCCTGTTATCCCCGGGGTACCTTTTAGCCGTTGAGCGACGGCGCTTCCACATGCCACCGCCGGATCACTAGTCCCAGCTTTCGCTCCTGCTCGACCCGTCGGTCTCACAGTCAAGCTCCCTTGTGCACTTACACTCGACACCTGATTGCCAACCAGGCTGAGGGAACCTTTGGGCGCCTCCGTTACTCTTTAGGAGGCAACCGCCCCAGTTAAACTACCCACCAGACACTGTCCCTGATCCGGATCACGGACCGAAGTTAGACGTTCAAAACGACCAGAGTGGTATTTCACCAATGACTCCACCACCACTAGCGTGATAGCTTCACCGTCTCCCACCTATCCTACACAAGACGTTCCAAACGCCAATGTCAAGCTATAGTGAAGGTCCCGGGGTCTTTCCGTCCTGCTGCGCGTAACGAGCATCTTTACTCGTAGTGCAATTTCGCCGGGTCTGCGGTTGAGACAGCGGGGAAGTCGTTACGCCATTCGTGCAGGTCGGAACTTACCCGACAAGGAATTTCGCTACCTTAGGATGGTTATAGTTACCACCGCCGTTTACTGGCGCTTAAGTTCTCAGCTTCGCCACACAAGTGCGACTAACCGGTCCCCTTAACGTTCCAGCACCGGGCAGGCGTCAGTCCGTATACATCGTCTTACGACTTCGCACGGACCTGTGTTTTTAGTAAACAGTCGCTTCCCCCTGGCCTCTGCGACCCCCACCAGCTCAGAACGCAAAGGTTCGTCACCAGCGAAGGCCCCCCTTCTCCCGAAGTTACGGGGGCAATTTGCCGAGTTCCTTAACCACAGTTCACCCGATCGCCTTAGTATTCTCTACCTGACCACCTGAGTCGGTTTAGGGTACGGGCCGCCACGACACTCACTAGAGGCTTTTCTCGGCAGCATAGGATCACCCACTTCGCCACAATCGGCTCGGCATCACATCTCAGGATACA
>NZ_JBEXUE010000783.1:0-1379 GCF_040614275.1 Streptosporangium sp. NPDC006013 | reverse complement strand
CGACCGCGGATTTGCCTACGGTCCTCCCTACATGCTTACCCCAGGACTACCATCGCCTGGGCTGGGCTACCTTCCTGCGTCACCCCATCGCTTACCTACTACCAGTTCAGGCCAGGCGTTCAGCCTCACCCACACCCCGAAGGGCGTCAGGGGCTTAAGGACCCTTAGTATCACTGGATTCAGTATTGGCGCATCGTAGCGGGTACGGGAATATCAACCCGTTGTCCATCGACTACGCCTGTCGGCCTCGCCTTAGGTCCCGACTTACCCTGGGCGGATTAGCCTGCCCCAGGAACCCTTGGTCATCCGGCGCAGAAGTTTCTCACTTCTGATTCGCTACTCATGCCTGCATTCTCACTCGCACAGCCTCCACAGCTGGATCACTCCGCTGCTTCACCGGCCGCACGACGCTCCCCTACCCATCCACACACCTAAACCACAAAGGCTCAGTTATACGTGTGAATGCCACGACTTCGGCGGTGTACTTGAGCCCCGCTACATTGTCGGCGCAGAATCACTTGACCAGTGAGCTATTACGCACTCTTTCAAGGGTGGCTGCTTCTAAGCCAACCTCCTGGTTGTCACTGCGACTCCACATCCTTTCCCACTTAGCACACGCTTAGGGGCCTTAGTCGGTGGTCTGGGCTGTTTCCCTCTCGACTACGGAGCTTATCCCCCGCAGTCTCACTGCTGCGCTCTCACTTACCGGCATTCGGAGTTTGGCTGACGTCAGTAACCTTGTCGGGCCCATTAGCCATCCAGTGCTCTACCTCCGGCAAGAAACACGCAACGCTGCACCTAAATGCATTTCGGGGAGAACCAGCTATCACGGAGTTTGATTGGCCTTTCACCCCTAAACACAGGTCATCCCCCAGGTTTTCAACCCTGGTGGGTTCGGTCCTCCACGCGGTCTTACCCGCGCTTCAACCTGCCCATGCCTAGATCACTCCGCTTCGGGTCTACAGCATGCGACTCAAACGCCCTATTCAGACTCGCTTTCGCTACGGCTCCCCCACACGGGTTAACCTCGCCACACACCATAACTCGCAGGCTCATTCTTCAAAAGGCACGCAGTCACATCACAAACAAGGCAAGCCTCGTTTACGCTCCTACGGCTTGTAGGCACACGGTTTCAGGTACTATTTCACGACCCCTCACCGGGGCGCTTTTCACCTTTCCCTCACGGTACTTGTTCACTATCGGTCATCAGGGAGTATTTAGGCTTACCAGGTGGTCCTGGCAGATTCACACAGGATTTCTCGGGCCCCGTGCTACTTGGGATCCCCTCCAACAGTCGACAAGATTTCGCCTACCCGACTCTCACGGTCTACGGCGCCACTTCCCAGAAGCTTCGGCTATCTCATCGATTTCTTACTGTC
>NZ_JBEXUE010000782.1:0-2891 GCF_040614275.1 Streptosporangium sp. NPDC006013 | reverse complement strand
CCTTTGTGACGGCCACCTCGGGCAGGCTGTGACGATCTCGGCCAGGGTGGAGGGCTCGGCGAGCGGGGACGGGATCGCGGCCAGCTCGTCGAGCAGGTCCTCGGCCAGGCGGCGCAGCCGTACCGGAGGAGCCTCTGGCGAGGCTCCCGCCCGGGTCGGGGCGTCGTGTCCTCCCGCGGCCCGCCAGCGCGCGGCGATCTCCGTCACCTCACGGCCGTCCTCGGCGGCCTGGCGCAGCTCGTGGCCGACCAGGTCCTCCGGCTGTACCCAGGTCAGCCTGATCATCCGGCGTCCCCGGCGAGGGCGGCGAAGGCGGACTCGTGGGCGCGGCGGCGTTCCAGGTCCGCGCCGTGGATGCGGCGGGCGACGCGGGCCAGGCTCAGGCCGGGGGTGAGAAGGTCGATGCGGCTGGCGGTGGAGATCTGCTCCACCCAGTCGGCCGGGACGGCCTCGCGCCCGCCGAGGGCTCCGGCGACGGCGCCGCCCATGGAGGCGATGGAGTCGGCGTCGCGGCCGTAGTTGACGCCGCCGAGGACGGTGTCGCGGTAGTCGCCCTTGGCGATCAGCAGGAAGGCCAGGGCGAGTGGGAGTTCCTCGATGCTGTGCAGGCGGCTCGGGCGGCGGGCGCCGAGACCCTGGTCACGGTAGGTGTCGGCGACCGTGTCGTAGGGCTTCATGGCGGCGCGCAGCGTCTCGAAGGAGCCGTCCCAGTGGCCGAGGCCGCTGGCCACCGAACACACCGCGTCGATGGCCGCCTTGGTCCCGTCCCGCGCCAGCCGCAGGCAGGCGGCGACCACCGAGTCAGGCGTCGCACCCGGGCGCATGGCCTCGGCCACCGCGGCGGCGAGCACCCCGGCCGCCTCCCGGCCGTAACTGGACTGGTGGGCGCCGGCAAGCTCGATCGCCTCGGCGTAGGCGGCGTCGGGGTCGGCGGCGTTCACCACGCCGACCGGTGCCATGTACATCGCGGCACCGCAGTTGACGATGTTGCCCACGCCTGCCTCACGCGGGTCCACATGACCGTAGTGCAGCCGCAGCACCAGCCACTTCTCCGCCAGGAAGACCCGCTGCAGTAGCAGCGTCTCGGCCTCCAGTTCCGGGATCCAGCGCTTCTCCCCCATCATCTCCGGTACCAGGTGCTCGGCCGCCGCGTAGGCGTCCAGGTGGCCCCCGACCCGCTCGTAGACCCGGATCAGCGCGTGGGTCATCAGGGTGTCGTCGGTGATGTGGCCGTCACCCTTGTGGTAGGGCGCGATGGGGCGGGCGTTCCGCCAGTCCTCGAAGTACGGCGGGACCAGGCCCTCGACGTACCCGCCGTAACGCTCGTGGATCTGTTCGGGCGTCCAGCCCTCGGTGGCGCCGCCGAGGGCGTCGCCGACCGCGGCACCCGCCACGCATCCCACGGCCTTGTCCTCAAGCGTGCCCCTGCCCGCTGTACTCATCCGATCCGTCCCCTCGCGATGTCCAGTAGATCGATTCCCGCCAGTTCGGGTAGGCAGCAACCCGTCAGGGTGGTGCTCCACCCTCGCGGCAGCGCGTCGTGGCCGGTGAACGCGCCGGTCAGCGCGCCGGTCAGCGCGGGCGCGGAGTCCGCCGCGGCGGCCAGGCAGGCGGCGGCCGGTACGGCGGTGCGTATCGAGCCGCCGGAGACCTCCGCCAGCGCGAGGGCCACCGGGAGCGTCTCGGCGGCGGCTACCCCGTAGCTGTAGACGTGGTCGAACAGCGCCGCGTCCAGCGCGGGCACCGCCGCGAACGGATCGCCCGCCTCACGCGCGACCGCGAGCGCGGTGCGGGTCGCGCGACCGATGACGGTGTCATCGGGAAGCGCCTCCAACGCGGCCCGCACGGCTTCACCCATCGGACCGCCGTCCACCAGGACGCCGATCGCCCTTGCCATCGCGACGGCTCCGAGCACGCCGTCACCGGCGTTGGTGACCTGGGCGTCGGCCGTGGGGTCCAGCCCGGCGGCCCCGAAGGCGACCGCCCGCACGGTCGCGGCGTCGTCGAAGAAGTGCGGGTTGTCGTGCCCGCTGGCGGGAGGGCCGAGGCCGCGCGCGAGGTTGTCCAGCGCGGTCCGCACCGAGATCCGCGCCCTGACGTCGTCCCTGCCGGTCAGACCGGCGAACGCCTCCGCGCGGTCCTCGTCGATGGTGAGCACGGTCCAGGCGAGCCATTCGGCGTCGTCGGACGGCCCCATCACCAGCGGCGCGACCGGCTGGTTGAGCGCGAACGGCACCGGCAGAGTGGTCACCCGATGCTCCTCGGCGAAGGCGTCGAGCTCGCGGTGGAGGCGTCTGCTCCACGGTGCGTGCACCCCCGCCCGGTGCCGTGCCGACGGCCATCCCGCCGCGTCGCCCATCGCCAGACCGGCGAACGCCCCCAGGATCCTGTCCCCCGACATCATCGCCCTACCTCCCTTCCACGAGCTGATCGGCCACGTCGAGTACGTGCCGTCCCGCGGTCACCGGCAGGCAGCGCCCTTCGACCGGGCCGATCTGCCGTGCCCATCGCTCCGGCACCGCCGCCTCACCGCGTCCCGCCCCGGCGAGGGCGCCGGCGATGGCCGCGGTGGTGTCGGCGTCCCGTCCCAGATTCGCCGCGATCACCACGGACTCCTCGACCTCTCCCCCGCCCATCAGGTAGGCGGCGAAGGCGAGGGCGACGGCTTCGGGAGCCAGGTCCGTCCACGGGTAGTGCCGGACCACGACCGCCTCGTGCAGCCGCCCGGCGACGTCGCCGGATCCGGTGCCGAGGGCCTCGCGGGCGCGGTTGACGCTGCGGGCGGTCCACGAGTCCTCGGGGATCACGCCGAGGCCGGCCGTGACCGCCTCGTCCGGGGAGGCGCCCGCCATCGCGGCGGCCACCGCCCCGGCGACCGCACGGCCGCCGAG
>NZ_JBEXUE010000781.1:0-2892 GCF_040614275.1 Streptosporangium sp. NPDC006013 | reverse complement strand
GACGACGGCCCGGCGCCGGGCCGTCGACCGGCTGCGGCGGGACCAGGCCTACGCCGCCCGGCTCGCCATCCTGCAGGTGGAGGCGGATCGGGCGGACCCCGCCCCATCCGCGGACGCGAACAGCGATCTTCCTGACGAGCGGCTGCAACTGTTCTTCACCTGTGCCCACCCGGCCCTTCCCGCCGACGATCGGGTGGCCCTGACCCTGCGCTGCCTGGCCGACCTGACGACGTCCGAGGTCGCACGGGCCTTTCTCGTCCCATCCGCGACGATGGCCCAGCGGATCGTGCGGGCGAAGAAGAAGATCCGCGAGGCCCGCATCCCGTTCCGGGTGCCCGGCGCCGACGAATTGCCGGAGCGCCTGCCGGGGGTGCTCCAGGTCATCTATTCGATCTTCACCGAGGGGTACGCGGCCAGCTCGGGCTCGGATCTGCAGCGGCTCGATCTCGCCGAGGAGGCCATCAGGCTGGCGCGGATCCTGCACCGGTTGCTGCCCGCCGAGCGGGAGGTCGCCGGACTGCTCGGGCTGATGCTGCTGGTCCATGCGCGACGCGATGCCCGGAGCGGTCCGGGCGGCGAGCTCGTGCTGCTCGATGACCAGGACCGCGGCCGCTGGGACCGCGTGATGATCGAGGAGGGCCGCGGCCTGGTACTCGTCGCGCTGACCGGTGGTCCACCCGGCCTGTACGGGGTTCAGGCCGCGATCGCCGCTCTGCACGACGAGGCCGCGGACGTCGCGACCACCGACTGGCCGCAGATCGTGGCGCTCTACGACGTGCTGCTCGCTCTCGCACCGTCCCCGGTCGTCGCGCTGAACCGGGCCGCGGCGGTGGCGATGCGCGACGGGCCGGAGACGGGCCTGGCGCTGCTCGACGAGTTGGCGGCCGAGCCGCGACTGCGCGGCTACCACCCCTACCCGGCGGCCCGGGCGGATCTGCTGTGCCGGCTCGGCCGGTTCCCAGAGGCCGCGGCGGCCTACCGGGAGGCGCTCGACCTGGCCGGCACCGAACCCGAACGTGCCCACCTGCGGGGCAGGCTGAGCGCGGTCACGACGGCAGGTCCGGCCGACACCTGACGGTTGGAGAACAAGGAGAGTTGGACATGGACCGTGACGAGATCCTCGCCTGGGTGAAGGCCGAACGGCTCAGCCTCGCCGACTTCCTCGATGACCTCGACGATCACGAGTGGAAGGCAGCCTCCCTCTGCTCTGGCTGGACCGTGCACGACGTGGCCGCGCACCTGACGCTGTCCACGCGCACCACGCTCCTCGGCACGATCAAGGGCATGATCCGGGCACGCGGCGACTGGGAGCGGATGGAGGCCGACCTGGCACGGGAACGGGCGGCCCGGTTCGGGCCCGCGGAGCTCATCGCGCAGTTCCGCGAGACGGCGGGCTCGCCTCGTCGCGCGCCGGGCTCCGCCCCGTTGGACCCGCTCACCGACGTGCTGGTGCACGGGCAGGACATCGCGCGACCGCTCGGGCGGGTGCGGGAGATGCCCGCGGAGCGGACGGTCGCGGTGCTCGACCACGTCTGGCGCAGTTTCTTCTACGGCGCCCGCAAGCGCTTCCGCGGCACGCGACCGGTCGCCACCGACCTGGACTGGTCGGCGGGCGAGGGGCCGGACGAGGTTCGAGGGCCGGCGGCCGACCTGCTCCTGCTGGCGACCGGCCGAGCCGCCGGACTCGCGGGCCTGTCCGGGCCGGGCGTCGAGCGAATCGCGGCCACGCTGTAGGTGTCCGCGCCGAGGGGCGTCTCGAAACCCGATATGGGCCTGTGGGTGCCGACAACCGTGTCCAGGTCGCCGTGAAGGTGCGCGACGCCGATCTCCGCTGAACGTGAATGAGCGACCCCGTTCAGTGTCCTCAGTAGGGGAGGAAGATCTGGCGTTCCGTCGCGCTGTCGTCGAAGGACTCCAGCCGGGTCTGTCCTTCGGTGGACAGGGTGTCCAGCATGGTGTGGAGCAGCGCGGTGCACAGAACCGTGGGACCGGCGTGGGAGTCGAAGGCGAAATCAGAGCTCACCGGTGCGAGCAGGACCTCGTCCGCGAGCTCGGTGAGCCGGCCCACCGGCTGGTCGGTGATGAGGGCGATCTTCAGGCCGACCCGACGCGCCCAGGTGAGCCCCTGTTCCAGCTCGCGCGGGTAGCGCGGCAACCCGATGGCGAGCACCCATTCGGCTCCGGAGTCCGCCGCCCGGCTCAGCCGGTCCTCCGCGATCGAGCCCGCGATGTCCAGTACCCGTACGTCGGGGAGCACCTTCTCCGCGAGATGGCCGAACAGGTGCGCCAGCGGTGCGGAGATCCGAAGTCCCATCACGAGGAGAGGGCGCGACCTGGCCAGTTGACCCGCCACCTCCCGGAGCTGACTCAGATCCCGGAGGCTGTCCCGCAGTCGTTCAAGGTCGCGGATCTCGGAGTTGACCAGTTCCTGGATCTCGTTGAGGTCCTCCGCGGGCAGCGCCGGCCGTGCGCCGCCGAACACCGATGAGCGGAGCGCGTCCCGGAACTCGGGGAACCCCCTGAATCCGAGCGCGGCGGCGAAGCGGGTGACCGACGGTTGGCTGACGCCCACGCGCTCGGCGATGTCGGCACTGGTGAAGAAGACGGCCTCCTGCGCGTGCTCAAGCAGGTAGCGCGCGATCCGGCGCTGTGAGGGGGAGAGCCGGTGGTCGTCGAAGAGCCCGCGCAGGTTCGCGGCGATCCGCGACGCGTCCGGCACGGCGAGCGGCTGGCCGGTCTCTCTGGCGTGCCCCATTCTTGAACTTCCCTTCCCCGCGGAGTGACGGACTCAGCGATGATTCTCACCGCCCGGCGGGCAAGGTGATCGGGTTTTGGCCGCATGACTTCAAGAGTGTGGGGCGAAAGCGGCGCCGGGCGGCCCCCACAGGGGGC
>NZ_JBEXUE010000780.1:0-2898 GCF_040614275.1 Streptosporangium sp. NPDC006013 | reverse complement strand
CCCGCCGCCTTCGGGGTATCTCATGCTTCCGGTATGACCGCTATGAAGCGATCATCACGCTCTCGACGAGGTAACTTCAGCCCTTCAACCTCAGAGACAACCGGCGGTTGGTAAAGCAACTGGCCGAACGGCTCGACGCCTGGCTGGAACGTGCGCTCCCAGTGATCGATGAGAACAACGACAAAGCCGAAGCACAGTTCGACCGGATCCGAGCAGCGGCCCGCTATCACCAGGTCCGGAACCAGGCTTGGCAAATCCTGGTGTCTCGGGTGCCGGTGTTCGTTTACTACTCGCAGTACTTCTCGGTGCGCCCACGGATTCATCTGGCGAACCTGGCGCAGCGTCAGGCAAGCGGGGAGATGGATCAGGACTACGACTTCGGGAATCTGTGCCTGCTGGATCTCCTTGGCTTCACCGCAAAGGAGCTGTCGGAGATGGACAGCCAACCGGCGCCTGCGTTGCCGCCCAATCAGGGCGACCAGAATCAGATGGCCGCCTATCGAGAGCAGGTCGGGGCCTGGCAAGCGCAACGAGACAAGAGGCAGTACGAGCTCAACTCCGCGAGTGTTCTGCTCACCAAGATGATCCGCAAAGTGTGGGGCGACGAGCAGCTACAGCTACGTTTGGTTGTCGACGGCCAGTATCTAAAGGCCGTCGTGGTCGACGACCTAGGAGTCGAGGTCGAACTCGACCAGCGCAGCGAAGGGTTCCGCTGGCTGGTTAGCTTCTTCGTGGTTTTTCACGCCCAGGCTAAAGGCAAGCTGAATAACGCGATCCTGCTGTTGGACGAGCCGGGCCTGCACCTGCATGCGCTCAAGCAGCGAGAGTTCCGCTCCACGGTGTCACAGCTGGCGGAGAACAATCAGATCATTTACACCACTCACTCGCCGTTTATGGTCGGCTCAGACGAGCTGCACCTGGTCCGCTTGGTGGAGATGACAGACCGCACCGTCGGTACGAAAGTCCACGGCCGGTTGGTGTCTGACGACCCGCGCTCGGTCTTCCCCTTGCAGGCCGCCCTCGGCTATGACCTTGCCCAGAGTATGTTTAGCCAGCGTCGCAACTTAGTGGTCGAGGGCCTCACCGACATGTGGTTGATCGAGGGCGTCGCCGCAGCCATGCGGGAATTCAGGGTAGTTACCGTGCGCGACACTATCGCCATAGTGCCCGCTCAGAGCGCTAGCAAGGTCGTCTATTACTGCACCCTGTTGCACAGCCAGCGTCTCAAGGTCGTCGCGCTCCTGGATTCCGACGCTGCCGGCGAGAAAGCCGCCACCCAAGACGAACTGGTACGGCTGCTCAAGTCCAACCAGATCCTTCGGACCAAGGACCACTATCGGGGGCCGGTCACCGGCCCGGAGATCGAGGACCTGCTGCGCGACACTCTAGTAGAGGTCGCACGCACCGAACTCAGCTGGGACGTCACGACCACCGCTGCTGCGCAGCCCACCCGCCGGATCATCGAGATCTTCAAGGCCGAGATCGGCGCCGGTTTTTCCAAATACAAGCTCATCAAGGCATTCCTGCGCTGGTTAACGACTCACGAGTGGACCGACCTCACCGCCACCGAACAGCAGGCGTGGGCCAGTCTCACGGCTGCGATCAACAAAGGACTTTCGTAGCCCCACCTCTTACGCATTAGTTCGTCTCCACCCCACCGGTCCTGGACTGACCTGGCCGGTGGGTGGAGCGGGCAGCGTGACCCGTAGATGCACGGAAAGCCTCCATCAGACCCGGACCGCTTTACTCAAGCTTGTGGCGATGCCGTACCTAGGATGAATCCTTGTGCAACGACTCGCGCTCTTCGACCTGGACAACACTCTCATCAACCTGGACGAGGCGTTCCAGACCTGGATCGGGGAGTTCGCCGACGAGCACGGCCTTGAGCACGAGGCGGTTGACTGGCTACTCGCTCTCGACCAGGCGGGTTATCCGCATCGTGAGGTCTTTTTCGCCAAGGTTTGTGACCACTTCGCCCTCACCGAGTCGGTCGAGGAGCTGTGGGGCCGCTACCGCAAGCGCATGCCGTACCTGGTGTGCTGTCGGCCCGAGGTGATGGACGGCCTGGCTCGACTGCGTGCGTCCGGGTGGAAGGTGGCCATCATCACCAACGGGACGGCGGACAACCAACTCGGCAAGATCCAGCGGACGGGATTGGCCGAGGCAGTCGACGCCTACGCGCTGTCTGGGCTCGAAGGCATCCGCAAGCCCGATGTCGGCCTGTTCGAGATCGCCACCCAGCGGTGCGGCATGACTCTTGCCGATGGGGGATGGATGGTCGGGGACCACCTGGTCGCCGACATCGGTGGAGGACGAGCCGCCGGTCTCCAGACGGTCTGGATCGACCGAGGGACCTGGCCGGACCAGGAGCACGAGGCGGACCATGTCGTCACGGACGTGCTGCAGGCGATGGACATCCTGCACGCGGTTCGGTGACCGATTCGGAAGCGGGGGAGACACAAACGTCGATCTTGCTAACGCGGTTGCTAACAACGGGTCTGGACGGACCTGGACGACCGTGGACTGAGGGACCTCATGAAGCCCGCCTGAGCAGGCCCGGAAAACGACTGTGGACGGTCCTGGACGATCGTGTTCTAACTCGTAATGAAGTGTTCGGGTACCCAGCCCCTACAGCCGCTGCTGTGGTGTGAAGACCGTGCTGGATACCTGACGAGGGTCCCCATGCGGTCTGTTCTTCACTGCACCCCGAGAACAAGAGGAATGAGCTATGAGGCGTTCCTCAAGATCCCCAGGAAGGCCGACCTACCCCTTGGTCGATCGCGTGCTCGTAGAACGCGGCGAGGGGTGTGTCCAGTTAACGGTGTAACTCGGTTTTGAAATTTCTCTATCGAGAACTCGGGGACAGACGACCTTCGAAGGTGATCGCGAAGGCGTTCA
>NZ_JBEXUE010000779.1:0-2908 GCF_040614275.1 Streptosporangium sp. NPDC006013 | reverse complement strand
ATCGAAGTCGGCGGGGCGCTCGAAACGCCCCGCCAGGAGCTCGGCGCTCACGATCCGCGCCACCTTGTAGGTGCGCGGCTCCCCCTCACCGGCGGCGGCCACCATGTACCACGACCCGCCCTTGAGGACCAGGCCGTACGGGTGTGCCAGGCGTTCGACGTCGCGGGGCCCCCAGCGGCGGTAGGTCATGCGCAGCGGGCGCTGCTCCCACACCGCCTCGGCGACCTCTCCCAGGAAGGGAGCCGCGTCGGCGTCGCGATACCAGCCGGGCACGTCCAGGTGGAAGCGCTCGCGCATCCTGGCGGCGTGGAAGCGCGGCTCGGGGGGCAGCGCGGCGAGCATCTTCAGCTCGGCGTTCGCCGCGACCTCGGCCAGTCCCAGTTCGGCGGCGGGGCCGGGCAACGCCGCCAGGAACAGCGAGGAGGCCTCCTCGGCGGTCAGGCCGTTGAGGCGGGTGCGGTAGCCGTCCAGCAGGCGATATCCACCGGCGGGCCCGCGGTCGGCGTAGACCGGCACCCCGGCCGACGACAGCGCCTCGACATCGCGGTAGACCGTGCGGACGGAGACCTCCAGCTCCCTGGCCAGCTCGGTGGCCGTCAGCTGCCCCCGCGTCTGCAGGAGCAGCAGGAGGGAGAGCAGACGACTCGCGCGCATGGCGGCCATTGTTCCGCACGTTTGCCAACCTCACACACTCTATGTTCAAATGAACACATGGAAGGTAACAATCGCATTCGCGCGATCATGTCGGCGCTGCGCGCCAGCGACGCCGTCTCCGTCGCGGAGCTGGCGGTCGAGCACGCGGTCTCGGAGATGACCATCCGCCGCGACCTCGACGAGCTCGCCCAGCAGGGCGTGGTCAGGCGGGTCCGCGGCGGCGCGGTGAGCCTGCTGCTGCGCGGGGAGGAACCGCCCTTCATGGTCCGCGAACGCGAGGCGGTGGAGGCCAAGCGGCGGATCGCGAGCGAGGTCGCGGCCCTGCTCGCCGACGGCGAGGCCGTGCTGCTCGACAGCGGCACCACTTCCCTGGAGATCGCCCGCGCGATCCGTGACCGCCGCCTGACGGTCCTGCCGCTCTGCCTGCAGGTCACCGCCGAGCTCAGCACCGCCCCCCGGATCCGCCTGGTGCTGCCCGGCGGGGAGGTCCGCCCCGGTGAGCTGAGCTTCACCGGCCCGTTGACCGAGAGCGCCATCCGCTCCCTGCGCTTCGACACCGCGGTCATCGGCTGCTGCGGCCTGTCCGCCGAACATGGCCTCACCGCCCACGACCTGTCCGACGTCGCCGTCAAGCAGGCCGCGATCGCCTCCGCCCGGCGCGTGGTCGCGGCCACCGACTCCGGCAAGTTCACCCGCACCGCGTTCGGCGCGGTCTGCCCGCTGGACCGCCTCGACATGGTCGTCACCGACACCGCGCTTCCCCCCGCCGAGCACGACGCCATGATCGCGGCAGGCGTCGCCGTCCGCGCCGTCTGACCCGACCGGCCGGAGCCCCTGCTCCACGGCCCGCCCCAAAGTCCGCGGCCCGAACCGTCTGCTCTGATCCGCACCACTTGACTGGAGCCCTCCCCCATGCACGTCATCCCCTTCGACCGGGCCGCGCTGCTGCGCGGCCGGGTGGCGATCTACCTGCTCTTCCTGCTCTCCGGCATGGCCATCGGCACCTGGACGGCGCGTATCCCATCGATCAAGCAGGGGCTGGAGCTGAGCGAGGGCGAGCTCAGCATCGCGCTGCTCGGCATCGCCGCCGGGGCGATCGCCGGCATGCAGGTGGTCGGCCGCCTGGTCGACCGCTACGGCAGCGCCAAGGTGATGCTGCCGATGGCCTTCGCCCAGAGCGTGGTGCTGGTCCTGCCCGCCTACATGCCGAACCTGGCCGGCCTGGCCGTCGCGCTGTTCGTCTTCGGCGCGGTGCACGGCACCCTGGACGTCGCGATGAACGCAGGCGCCGTCGAGGTCGAGCAGGCCATGGGCCGGCCGATCATGTCGTCCTTCCACGCGGTGTTCAGCATCGGCGGGTTCCTCGGTGCCACCACCGGAGGACTGCTCGCCCAGGCTTCGTTCAGCCCGGGAGCCACGTTCGCCGCGGCCGCCGTGGTGATCGCCGCGCTCGCGCTCTGGGCGGCCCGCTGGGCGCTCCCCCCGACCGCACAGGCCGCCCCCTCGGGAACGGAACCGGCGTCCGGCAAGGGTGGAAGGGTGATGCTGCTGGGTGTCCTGGCCTTCTGCTGCATGATCGGAGAAGGAGCCGCGGCCGACTGGAGTTCCGTCTACCTGAGCGAGAGCCTTGGTAGTTCCGACGGGTTCGCCGCGGCCGCCTACGCCGCCTTCTCGGTCATGATGACCGCCGGCCGATTCGCCGGCGACAGGCTGGCCGCCTGGCTGGGGCCGGTGAACCTGGTGCGCGCGTGCGGTGCGCTGGCCGCCTCCGGACTCGGGGTGGCCCTGCTGGCCGACCATCAGGTCGCCGCAGTGATCGGTTTCGGCTGCTTCGGGGCAGGCCTGTCCTGCATCGTTCCCCAGGTCTTCTCCGCGGCCGGTCGCCGCGACCCGGCTCGCGCCGGACAGGCGCTGGCCCGGGTGTCGAGCCTGGGCTACGTGGGATTTCTCACCGGCCCCGTGCTGATCGGAGGTGCCGCCGAGCTGATGGACCTGCCCCGCGCGCTGGCGATCCCCGCCCTGCTGGCCTTTTTTGTGGCCCTTGCCGCGGGGGCGCTCAGAACCACGCCCTTTACAAAGTAGATCAAAATATCGAGCAGGGCCGGGGTGCCACCCGGACGCACCAGGCCACCGATGGACGGTGCCGCTGACCGGCCGAGCGAGGTACGGCAAAGCCGTCTCCACTCGGTCATGGTGTCGCTGGGATCGACCAGGACGCGCACCTTCCTGCGGTTGCTGGCATCGATCGGCACCA
>NZ_JBEXUE010000778.1:0-2934 GCF_040614275.1 Streptosporangium sp. NPDC006013 | reverse complement strand
CGATCGTGGCCTGCCCGACCGCTGTGAACGTCCCGCTCTAGTCGATCGAGTTCTTCCTGACGTTCCGCATCGTCGACCCGGTGGCCAGCGGCCCGCGCGCGCTGGCCGTCGGCGCGGTCAGTTCGGTCGGCCCGAGCGGCGAGTTGCGCCTGATCGCCGCCTCAGACGCGTGGGAGGCCGCCGAGCGCGACCCCAGGGTGGCGGTCTTCGTCGCGGACCCGCAGGGCCGCAGCTTCTGGGCCGAGGTGCGCGGCATCGCGATCGGCGACACCGAGGCCGGCCTGCTGAGGATCACCCCCAAGCAGGTCGTGGTCGGTGAGTATCCCGGCCGGCACCAGGGCCGTGCCCGCCGAGGCTGAGCGGTCGTCGGGAGCGCGGACCGCCTTGCCAGGCGGTGACATTCCCATGCCCGTCACCTGGCCGGTTCCCGGGGAAGGACGGGCGCGGGGACCGGGTACTCCCACCCGGCGGGAACACGGGCGCGAACCGCCGCGCGCGGGGCGCGGAGGCGGCACAGGGAAGGGTGTGGCCACCGGTGCGGCACCGGTCGCAGCTTGCTACCTCGAGCGTGGATTTCATCCGTTCTCGTCCACATATCTGATCGTGCCCGCGCGGCGGCGTGGCGCGACGCCCAGGCACGCGCAAACGTCCCCCCGGTGCGGTATAACCGGGGGCGGACCGGGGAGGCGTGATGCGGGAATCCAGCAGGGCCCAGCCGGCGGGGCGCGCGGCCGCACGGGATCTGTTCGAGCGGGTGCGGCTGGGCTACTTCCGGCTCTCGCCGCCTCTGCGCAGGCTGATCTACGTCGCGGTGCTGGTCGGAGCGGTCGGGCTGGCGTTCGGCCTCGGCTGGTCAGTGCTCAACACGCTCTTCGTCACGCTGACGCTGCTCGGCTTCGCGGCGCTGACCCTGAGCTTTCCCCGCGCCGCGGCCACCCTGCTCGTGGTGCTCGCCTGGCTGTCGGCGCTGATGATCTTCCAGGGCGCGTCCGGCTGGAACTCGCCGATCCCGACCGCGCTGATGATCCTCGCCCCCCTGGTGGCCGGCGCGGCCCACCTCATCCGCTGGGTCACCCCGTGGGTGAGCACGGCCATGGCACTGGTGCCCGCCGGACTGGTGGCCGTCCTGCTCGGCGTGGTCATCCCCGGGCTCGCGCCGGTCACCGCCATCTGGGCCGCGTACGCGGTGGCGGCCGGGGTGCTCGTCCAGCGCTTCCTCCAGGCTCGCCGGGTGCGGGCGGCACTGACGGTGGGGGAGCGGAGCCAGGCCGGGCTCAGGGTCCGCGGGGGCGGTCCTCCCGCACCCGCCGCCGTGACCGGCGAGCGGGAGGCGCCGCCGCCCATCTCGGTGGAGGAGGCGCTCGGAGAGCTGGACGCCATGATCGGCCTGGCCCCGGTGAAGGAGCAGGTGCGCTCGATCGCCGCCTCGATCGAGGCGGCCAGGCTGCGCAGGGAGGCCGGATACTCCACCGAGCCACCGATGCGGCACTTCGTGTTCATCGGCCCCCCGGGCACCGGCAAGACCAGCGTGGCCAGGACCGTCGCGAAGATCTTCTACGCCTTCGGCCTGCTGGAGACCCCCTACGTGGTCGAGGCCCAGCGGGCCGACCTGGTGGGGGAGTTTCTCGGCGCCACCGCGATCAAGACGAACGAGCTGGTCGACCGGGCGCTCGGCGGGGTGCTCTTCATCGACGAGGCGTACAGCCTGATCAACTCCGGTGACGGCCAGCCGGACAGGTTCGGCGCGGAGGCCGTGCAGACGCTGCTCAAACGGGCCGAGGACGACCGCGACCGGCTGGTCGTCATCCTGGCCGGATACGAGAAGGAGATGGCCGCCTTCCTGTCGTCCAACCCCGGCCTGTCCAGCCGGTTCGCAAGCCGGGTCCGCTTCCCCAGCTACGCCCCTGATGAGCTGCTCCAGATCACCGAGTTGCTGCAGAGGCGCCGGGGAGACCGGATGTCACCGGAGGCCGCGCCCGCGCTGCTCGCCCGATTCGAGGACATCCACCGGCGCTCGATGGTCGACGACCTGGGCAACGCCCGGTTCGTCCGCAGCCTCGTGGAGGCCGCCGCGCAGGCCAGGGACGTGCGCGTGGTTGGGGCGGGCGGCGCGCCCACCACTGAGGACCTGGTCACCACGGCCCTGGAGGATGTCGTCAAGGCCTTCGACGAGCTCACCGCCCGCTACCGGGGCTACCAGGCCGCGCCCTCCCTCGAGGAGGCGCTGGCCGACCTCGACCGCATGGCGGGTCTCGAACCGGTCAAACGGCAGGTGCACGCGATCGCCGCGCAGCTCAGAGTGGCCAAGATGCGTCAGGAGCGGGGGCTGCCGACCCCGCCGCAGATGCGGCACTTCGTCTTCGCCGGGCCGCCGGGCACCGGAAAGACCACGGTGGCCCGCATCCTGGGCCGTATCTTCGCCGCGCTCGGCCTGCTCACCCAGCCCGACGTGGTGGAGGCCCAGCGGGCCGACCTGGTCGGCCAGCACCTCGGCGCCACCGCGATCAAGACGAACGAGCTGGTCGACCGGGCGCTCGGCGGGGTGCTCTTCGTCGACGAGGCCTACGGCCTGGTCAACTCCGGCTACAGCGGGGGCGACGCCTTCGGCACCGAGGCCGTGCAGACGCTGCTCAAGCGGGCCGAGGACGACCGCGACCGGCTGGTGATCATCCTGGCCGGATACGAGCGGGAGATGAACACCTTCCTGTCGTCCAATCCCGGCCTGGGCAGCAGGTTCAGCCAGCGGGTGCGGTTTCCCTCGTACTCCGCCGAGGAACTCACCGAGATCGCGGTGCTGCTCGCCGACTCCTCGGGTGACAGGTTCGACGACGCCGCCCGGCGTGACCTGGCCGAGGTCTTCGCCTGGGTCTGCGACGAGGGCCTGATCGACGGCCTGGGCAACGGCAGGTTCGCGCGCTCGCTCTTCGAGCGCGC
>NZ_JBEXUE010000777.1:0-2947 GCF_040614275.1 Streptosporangium sp. NPDC006013 | reverse complement strand
GCGCGAGGCCGCGGGCGACCCCGCCGCGGCCGACGCCACCGGCTGGGCGAGCCGGGTCCGCGGAGTGAAGCTCCCCGGTGAGGTGGCGCTGCTGCGCCACGCCGCCCGGCTCGCCGAGGCCGGAGTCCACGCCGCCCTGGAGATCGCCGCGGAGGGGGTGTCCGAGCACGAGCTCGCCCAGGCGGTGGCCGCCACGATGGTCGCCGGGGGCGCCGAGCCTCGCTTCGTGGTGGCGACCACCGGTCCGCGCTCCGCCCTGGCCGACGCCCACCCGACCGACCGGCGCTGGCGCCCCGGCGAGCTGGCCCGCTTCGACATCGGCTGCCTGTACGCCGGCTACTGGTCCGACATCGGGCGCACCGCGGTGCTCGGCGCGCCCGACGCGCGCCAGGCCGGTCACTACGCGGCGATCCTCGCCGGCCTGGACGAGCAGGTCGCCCTGACCCGTCCCGGCGTGACCGCCTCGGAGGTCTTCGACGTCGCGATGCGGGCGGTGCGGCGGGAGGGGGTCACGCCCTATCGGCGCCAGCACTGCGGGCACGGCATCGGCCTCGCCGTCTACGAACCGCCCATCGTCTCCCCCGGCGTGGAGACGGCGCTGGAACCGGGCATGACATTCTGCTTCGAGACGCCGTACTACAACCTCGGATGGGGCGGGATGATGGTGGAGGACACCCTGGTGGTGACCGGCGACGGGGCGGAGCTGTTCACCCGCTCGCCGAGGGAGCTGACGGTGGTGCCGGCATGACCCCGGTCTCCCGCTACCTCGGCCGGCTGGCCTGCCAGCGGTGCTCGGCGACCTACCCCGACCCCTCGCTGGAACTCGTCGGGCGCGGCTGCCCGGTCTGCGAGAAGGAGGGGGCGCCCGCCAACGTGCTCCCGGTCTACGACCTCGGCGGCCTGCGCGGCCTGCCCTGTGACCCCACCCAGCCGGGGCTGTTCCGCCACCGCGCGCTGCTGCCGCTGGACGGCGCCACACCCGCGGTGAGCCTGGGCGAGGGCGGCACCCCGCTGGTGCCGCTCCCCCGCACCGCCGAACGCCTCGGGCTCGGCGCGGTCCTCGTCAAGGACGAGACCCGCAACCCGACCTGGTCCTACAAGGACCGGCTGGCCGCCGTGGCGGTCACCAAGGCCGTGGAACTGGGCGCCCCGGCGGTGGTCGTGGCGAGCACCGGTAACCACGGGGCGGCGGTCGCCGCCTACGCGGCGCGCGCGGGGCTGCCCTGCGTGGTGCTGACCGTGGCGTCGGTACCGGCCACGATGAAGACCCTCATGCAGGTGTACGGTGCTCGCGTCGTCGCCCTGGAGAACCCCCCGGATCGGTGGCGTCTGATGCGGCGGCTCGTCGAGGAGCGCGGCTGGCTGGCGATGTCCGGGCACGCCGACCCGCCGGTGGGGTCCATCCCCTACGGCGTCGACGGCTACAAGACGATCGCCTACGAGATCGTCACCGACCTCGGCCGGACTCCCGACCAGGTGGTCGTGCCCGTCGCCTACGCCGACGGGCTGGCCGGGATCCGGCGCGGCTTCGCCGACCTCGTGGAGTCGGGGCTGGCCGACCGGATGCCGGTCCTCGTCGCGGCCGAGCCGTTCGGCCCGCACCACGCCGCCCTGGCCGCCGGCACGGACACCGCGGGACCGGTGCCGACCGCCCCGTCGGTCGCGTTCTCCATCGCCTCGCCGTATGGGACCTTCCAGGGCCTGGCCGCGCTGCGGGCGACCGGCGGCCGGGCGGTGCCCGTCCCCGACGACGCGCGCATCCTCGACGCGCAGGGCAGGCTCGGCCGGGAGGCCGGCCTGTACCTGGAGGCCTCGTCCGTCACCGCGCTGGTCGCGGTGGAGGACCTGGCCGGGTCGGGCGCGCTGCCCGCCGACGCCACCGTGGTCGTGGTCGGCACCTCCACCGGCCTGAAGGACGTCGGGGCCACCGCCGCCACCCTGCCGCCGGTGCCCGTCGTGGAACCCACGCCCGCCGCGCTCGACCGGGGGCTCGCCGCACTCGACCGGCGAAGTGGCGACCTCGGCCCGGAGGGCGAGCGATGAGACTCGCGTTCTCCATCTCCGGGCACCGCGACGCCGCCTCCGCCGTCGCGGTCGCCAGGCTCGCCGAGGAGGCCGGGTTCGACACCGTGTGGATCACCGAGGACTACTGCGAGCGCGGCGCCTTCGCGCTGGCCGGCGCGATCGCCGCGGTCACCGGGCGGATCCGGGTGGGCATCGGGGTGGTCAACCCCTGGACCCGCCACCCGGCGCTGATCGCCATGGAGCTCGCCGCCCTGGAGGAGATCAGCGGCGGGCGCGCGATCCTCGGCCTCGGCGCGAGCAACTCCCGCTGGATGACCGACCAGCTCGGCATCCCCTTCGACCGGCCGATCGGCCGCCTGGCCGAGGCGGTCGACATCGTCAGGGCGATGATGACCGGCGAGCGCGTCGACCACCGGGGCGAGCACTTCCGCGTGTCGGCCGGGCTGTCCTTCACCCCGCCGCGCCGCACCCCGCCGATCGTGCTGGGGGTCAAGGGGCCGCGGGCGCTGGCCCTGGCCGCCGAGCGGGCGGACGGCCTGCTGCTGTCCATCCTCTCCTCCGCGCCCTACGTCGCCTCGGTCCGCGAGCGCGTCGGGGCCGGGGTGGAGCTGGCCGCCTACGTCGGGCTGTCGGTGGGCGAGGACGCGCGCGCGGCCCGCGACCGGCTGCGCCCCATGGTGGCGACCTACCTCGGCGTGCACGGCGACCACGAGATCACCAGAACCGCGGGGCTCGACGCGGGGCTGTGCGCCGCGTTCCGCGAGGGGTGGCTCTCCAACGCTCCGCGCACCGATCTCGTCGACGACGCGCTGCTCGAACTGTTCGCCGCCGCCGGGACGGCCGCCGACGCCGCCTCGAAGCCCACCTGCCCGCCGACCACGATGATGTTGTTGCGCAGCTTCAGGATGTTCGGCGAGCAACC
>NZ_JBEXUE010000776.1:2289-2994 GCF_040614275.1 Streptosporangium sp. NPDC006013 | reverse complement strand
TGCGGCGGGGATGCCGCTGCACCGCCTCTACCGTGAGCTGCTCCTGGAGCCGCTCGGCATGAAGCACACCTACCTGGAGTACTGGGAGCGGCCAGTAGGTGACGAGGGGGCTGGTCGAGGAGGCCGGCACCGAACCGGAGAGCCAAGCCGTGCTCTACCGGACAAGTTCGTATTTTCTCGAGAGGATAGGCCTGCGGGGGCTCGACGAGCTTCCAGAACTGGCGCCTTTCCTGCCCGACGACATGGAATCCCTAGAGGAGCAGAAGCAGTGAACAACAGCCGTAGTACCCCGTCCGGTGATGGACGCGGTCAAGGCCGTGGCGGAGCCCCGCGCGGTGGCAATCCCCGTGGGGGCTCGCAGTCCGGTGGATTCCGGGGCGGTTCCTCCCGGGGCGGATCCTCGTCAGGCGGCTCCCGTGGTGGTTCGCAGGGTGGTTTCCGTGCGGACGGTCCGCGTCGGGATGATCGCGGTGGTTTCCGCGCCGAGCGTGATGGTTCGCGCAGCTCGTCCGGCAGGTCCTCGGGTGGTTTCCGGTCCGACGGCCCGCGTCGTGACGACCGTGGTGGTTCGCAGGGCGGTTACCGGTCCGACGGTCCGCGCCGGGATGATCGTGGTGGTTCGCAGGGCGGTTACCGCGCCGATGGCCCGCGCCGTGACGACCGTGGCGGTTTCCGCGCCGATGGTCCGCGTCGCGATGACCGTGG
>NZ_JBEXUE010000776.1:0-2191 GCF_040614275.1 Streptosporangium sp. NPDC006013 | reverse complement strand
GGTGGTTTCCGTGCCGAGCGTGACGGCTCGCGCGGTTCGTACGGGAGCAGGCCCTCGGGTGGTTCGCAGGGCGGTTACCGCGCCGATGGTCCGCGTCGCGATGACCGTGGTGGTTTCCGTGCCGAGCGTGACGGCTCGCGCGGTTCGTACGGGAGCAGGCCCTCGGGTGGTTCGCAGGGCGGTTACCGCGCCGATGGTCCGCGCCGCGATGACCGTGGTGGTTTCCGCGCCGATGGTCCGCGTCGGGATGATCGCGGCGGCTCGTCGTTCGGCGGGTCCCGCGACGGCTCGCGGAGCCGGTACGGCAGGTCCTCCGAGGGCTCCCAGGGCGGTTACCGCTCCGACGCTCCGCGCCGTGAGGACCGTGGCGGTCCGTCGTTCGGCGGGTCCCGCGACGGTTCGAGGAGTGATTTCCGGTCCGACGCCCCGCGCCGTGACGACCGTGGTGGTTCGCAGGGTGGTTTCCGCGCGGACCGGGACGGTTCGCGTGGCAGGCCCGGCGCCGACCGAGGGCGCGGCGGCGCGCCCGCCGGTGGTTCCCGTGCCCGCTTCGGCAGGACCGGCCGCCGGGACGACGTCCAGACGATCGGCGGCGACCGCGCCGGGGCGTACGGCGAGCGTCGTGCCCCCGCCGGCCGCGCTCCGGAGGCGAAGGCCCCGCTGCGGCCCGGCACGATCGCGAACGACCGGTTCAAGACCGCTCGCCAGCCCAAGCGTGACTCCGACTTCTACGACCGTGACTACGTCGACGAGCGCGACACCACCGAGGTCCCTGACGGCGTCCGGCTGCAGAAGGTCCTCGCCCAGGCGGGCGTCGCCAGCCGCCGGGCCTGTGAGGACATGATCGGCGACGGCAGGGTGACCGTCGACGGCCAGGTGGTCCGCCGCTTCGGTGCCCGGGTCGACCCCGCCAAGCAGGTCATCCACGTCGACGGCAAGCGTCTGCCGACGATGCCCGACCTGGTCTACTTCGCGATCAACAAGCCGATCGGTGTCGTCAGCACCATGTCCGACCCGGACGGCCGCCCCTCGCTGGCCGACTTCGTGGCCGACCGCACCGAGCGCCTGTTCCATGTGGGCCGTCTCGACACCGAGACCGAGGGCCTGATCCTGCTCACCAACGACGGCGAGCTGGCCAACAGGCTCACCCACCCGAGCTATGGCGTGCAGAAGAAGTACTGGGCCAAGGTCCCCGGCCGGATCGAGCGCGATCTCGGCCGCCGGCTGAAGAAGGGCATCGAGCTGGAGGACGGCCTGGCCAAGGCCGACTCCTTCGCCCTGGTCCAGGAGCACGGCCAGCAGGCCCTGGTCGAGATCGTCCTGCACGAGGGCCGCAAGCACATCGTCCGCCGCATGCTGGAGGAGGTCGGGCACCCGGTCATCGACCTGGCCCGTATCGAGTTCGGCCCGGTCAAGCTCGGCCGCCTCAAGCCGGGCACCCTCCGCGCGCTGACCCTCACGGAGGTCGGGGAGCTCTACGCCGCGGTCGGGTTGTAGCCTTCCCTGACACGCACGTTCAGGACACGCCGGATCACCCCCTCGGGGGTGGTCCGGCGTGGGTGGATATGGAGGAACGACGATGGTGCGGGCGATCCGCGGTGCGATTCAGGTCGAGGCGAACGACCGGGACGCGATCCTGTCCGGAGTCACCGAACTGGTCACGGAGGTGATGGGACGCAACCGGCTCACCACCGAGGACGTGATCAGTGTGATCTTCACGGCCACGCCTGATCTCACCGCCGAGTTTCCCGCCTTGGCCGCCCGCAAGCTTGGTTTCCACGACGTCCCGTTGATCTGCGCTTCCGAGATCGACGTGCCGGGCGCCCTGCCCCGCGTGGTGCGGCTGATGGCCCATGTCGAGGTCGACCGGTCCCGCCAGGAGGTCCAGCACGTCTACCTGCGCGGCGCGGTCGCACTTCGGGTGGACATCGCGCAATGAGTCCTTTAGGCATCATGATCTCGGGGGAGTGGGTGTGAGCGGTCTGGAGAGCGTCCTGGTCGTCGGTACGGGGCTGATCGGCACCTCGATCGCCCTGGCGCTGCGCGAGCAGGGCGTCGCCGTCCACCTGGCCGACCGGGACGAGGGCTCCCTGCGGTCACGGACCCGGACGTCTTCGATGTGACCCGTCCCGGTGGCGGCCACATCGCCTTCGGTCTCGGTACCCACTTCTGCCTGGGGGCGGCACTGGCC
>NZ_JBEXUE010000775.1:0-3002 GCF_040614275.1 Streptosporangium sp. NPDC006013 | reverse complement strand
GATGCCGGGCGTCCCTTCTCCGGGCTACCCCTCATCCTGACGGTCGGGGATCTCTCGCCCGCCGGCATCGTGTCGGCCCGTGGCGTCCCCGCCGCCCAGGGTCCTGCTGGGCGAGAAGCGGCATCGCCAGGTAGAAGAAGTAGGATCCCGCGCCGAACAGCAGGGCGGCGACATGGGTCACCAGCATCGGCCGGTCGGCCAGCTCGCCGACGTCGACGAGCGCTTCGCGCCTGCCCCGCTCCACCACCAGGAGCACGGCGAACAGCAGCGCGCCGAGCGCGAAGAGGCCGAGCACCGACGCCGACGTCCAGCCCCAGGAAGGCCCCTGGGTGAGAGCGAGCAGCACCGCGACCAGGCTGAGACCGAGCAGTGCCGCCCCGGGCAGGTCGAGCCTGCCGGTCACGGTGTGACGGCTCGCGGGCACCCAGCGCAGCACCATCAGCAGGCTGATCGTCGCGAGCAGCGCGCCGAGGACGAACAGGTAGCGCCAGGACAGGTGGTCGGCCAGCAGCCCGCCGACCACCAGGCCCGTCCCCCCTCCGGCCCCGACGATGCCGGAGACCAGGCCCATCGCGAACGGAAGCCGTCCGCGGGGCAGCGCCTCGCGCAGGATCGCCATCGACAGCGGCACCACCGCCAGTGCCGCCCCCTGGACGACGCGGGCGGCGATGAGCTGGCCGATGTTCTGGGCGAGCGCCGCTCCGACCATCCCGGCCGCGTAGGCGACGAGCACGGCGGTCATCACTCTCCGCCTGCCGTACAGGTCGCCCATCCGGCCGAGGAGCGGGGTCAGCACGGCGCTGGAGAGCAGGAAGGCACTGAGGATCCAGGCCGACCAGGTGGGAGTGGTGTCCAGCTCGCGCTCCAGCAGCCGCAGGGCGGGAACCACCACGGTCTGCATGAGGGAGTAGCCGAAGACCGCCGTGACCAGCGCGATCAGGATCCTGGTGTTGCCCGGGTCCGAGCCCGGCGCGTCGCCGCTCGCCTGCCGGGTGGCCGGCTCGCCGCCCGGCTGCGTACTCGCGGTCATGGAGCACCTCTAGTTCGTAGAACGAAATATTCGCTATACGAACGACATTAGTTCGTAGAGCAAACCATCGTCAACTACACTGGGGACCGGGAGGTGCCATGACCACGACTACCGAGGCGACCGCGGAGCTGGGATTCGCCGCCGCACTGGTGCGGATGTCGCATCTGGTGCAGCACGTGTTCGCCGACGTGAGCCGCGACCACGACATCACCCCACAGCAGACGCAACTGCTCTGCATGCTGATCGGCGGCCCGGTCGGCATGACCGACCTCAGCCGGTTCCTGCACCTGGAGAAGTCCAGCCTCACCGGGCTCGTGGATCGGGTGGAGCGTCGCGGTCTGGTCGCCCGGGTCCGCGACGCCCGCGACCGGCGCGCCTGCCAGGTCACGTTGACCGACGAGGGCACGCGGCTCGCCGTCGAGGCGCACCGCGACGTGACCGTACGGTTGGACGCCCTGGCGGGTGAACTGCCGGACGCCGACAGGGATCGGCTGGCGTCGGTCATCACGCGGCTTCTCAGCCGGCACGGCGCGCTGACGGGACACCCTCGCGACCTGGCCCGCTGAGCACGCACCGCCAGGCCGGGTTCGCGGCGGAGGACCGAAAGGCGCGGTCGACGCGGCATCCGGCGGCCTCGACGGTCAGGCGTTCTCGCGGTTGAAGACGCGGGTGCCCACCGAGACACAGACCACGGAGAGGACCGCGGTCACGGCGACGCCCACGACCACGGTCATCGTCGCGTAGTGGCCGACGAACAGCTCACGTATGGCCTCCAGCACGTAGCGGAACGGCGTGAGGCGTGACAGCGCGTCCAGCCAGCCGGGCGCCATCGACATCGGCAGGAACGCACCGGACAGCAGGACCAGCGGGACCACCGCCGTGCTCATGACCGGCGCGAACGCGTCAGGGTCCATGACGAGCGCGATCGCGTTGGAGAGCGCGGCCAGGCTGACCCCGAGCAGCGTCATCAGGGCGAGCGCGAGCAGCACGCCGGGGAGCGCCGCGCGCAGGCCGAAGGCGTAACCCACCGCGATCAGCATGATCGACTGGATCAGCAGGGTGAGCGAGCTGGCCAGCACCCGGCCGAGCAGCAGCGAGACGCGGTGTGCCGGGGTGACCCGCAGCCGGTCCAGCACACCGGCCCCGGCGTCGAAGACGATGCCGAAGCCGGACAGACCCGCGCTGAACAGCCCGACCTGGACCAGCAGGCCGGGGATCAGCGTCTCCCAGGTGCCGATCGTGGCGAACAGCGGGCCGAACAACACCAGATAGAGCAGAGGCTGCAGTACCCCGAAGACGATCCCCGCCTTCTGCCGCAAGGCTATCCGGACGTTGTGCCGGAAGATCAGCCAGGTGTCGCGGACGACGCCCATCGAGCCGTTCACCGCTCCTCACCCGCCGCGCGAGCCTCTCGCCGCCCGCCTGCCGTTCCATCGGTGAGCGCCGGGCCGTCGGCCGTTCCATCGGCGGCGCGGACCCTGAAGGCCGTCGCGCCTCCCTCACGGGAACCACCGGGCACCTCGCCGGGCGCGTGAAGCTCGCCTTCCTCCCGGGAGGCGCCGGGCGCGCGGGACTCGCCGGGCGGCTCACCACCTGGCGGGTCGTCTCTCAGGGAGCGGCCGGTGATGGACAGGAAGACGTCGTCGAGGGTGCCGGTGCCGCCCTTGAGCTCGGCCGGGGTACCCTCGGCGACGATCACGCCGTGGTCGATGATGAACAGGCGGTCGGCGAGCGTGTCCGCCTCTTCGAGATAGTGCGTGGTCAGGAAGACCGTGAGGCCGGCACTGTCGCGCAGGTCCCTGATCTGGTCCCAGAGGCCGGCCCTGCTCTGCGGGTCCAGGCCCGTGGTGGGCTCGTCGAGGAAGAGCAGTGACGGGTTGTGGACCAGCCCGAACGCGAGGTCGAACCGGCGGCGCTGGCCGCCGGAGAGAGCCCCGCCCGGCCGCTCCCGCAACGCGGTCAGCCCGAGTCG
>NZ_JBEXUE010000774.1:0-3002 GCF_040614275.1 Streptosporangium sp. NPDC006013 | reverse complement strand
GCCCGTCGGGGGTCACCGCCACCGCGTACACGGAGCCGATGTGGCCTTTCAGGGTCGCGAGCTTGACGGGGCGGGTGCGGTCGGCCAGATCCCACACGATCGCAGTGCCGTCGCTGCCACTGATGATCGCGGTGCGCCCGTCGGAGGTCACCGCCACCGCCGCCACAAAGTTGATGTGGCCTTTCAGGGTCGCGAGCTTGACGGGGTGGGTGCGGTCGGCCAGATCCCACACGATCGCAGCGAAGCCGTCACCGGTGATCGCGGTGCGCCCGTCGGGGGTCACCGCCACCGTGTCCACGGAGCCGATGTGGCCTTTCAGGGTCGCGAGCTTGACGGGGTGGGTGCGGTCGGCCAGATCCCACACGATCGCAGCGTCGTCGCCGCCGCCGGTGATCGCGGTGCGCCCGTCGGAGGTCACCGCCACCTCGGACACGGAGCCGATGTGACCTTTCAGGGTGGCTCGGTAATGGTTGCCAACCAGGGTGGTGATCAGCGCGGCTCGGTTTTCGGCATCGGGATTAATCCTCATCGCGGTCGCGCCGAGGCGCAGCGCGGTACCGGGGTCGTCGTCGCGGAGTGCCGCAGCCTCGAAGGCGAGTCCTCGAGCCACCGCGATGCGCTGCTGGGCCCGCGTGGCGTCCTGCTGACGACTCAAGTCAATGCTCTGTTGCTGGAGGGTGATGCCGACGGCGGCGAGGGCGACCACGAGCACGGCGAGGACCGCGGTCACCCCGGCGCGTAGCCGGTTGCGGCGACGCACCGCGTGCTGCTCGGCCAGGTCAGCTTCGAGGGAGGCGGTCAGGAACGCCTGGGTGAGGGGGCCGAGCCGGTCGCGACGGCGCGGGTCGGCGGCCCAATCGGCCGACAAAGTGAGCCGAGACCCCCGGTAAAGTCCCGCCGGGTCGCGGCCGTCGTGATCCCAGGTGCGGGCGGCGTCGGCCAGGTGTTGCTCGATCAGGAGTCCCGCCCGGTCGGTCTCGATCCAGGCGCGCAGCTGGGGCCAGGCCCGGATCAGCGCCTCGTGGGTGATCTCGACGGTGTCGTTGTCCACGGTGACCAGCCGGGCCTGGACGAACCGGTCCAGGACCCGCTGGGCGATGACCCGTTGCGGCTGCGTGGAGGGGGGAAGCAGATCCTCCAGGGGAAGTCGTCGGCGGGTGTCGTCGGTTGCTTCGCCGAGCCGGACCAGTCGGGGAAGCAACTGCCGGGCGATCTGACGGCCGGCCATATCCAACGGCGCCAGGGTGGCATCGGCGGTCCGGGCCAGGGCCTGGCTGATTCCGCCGGTAGCCCGATATCCCGCCAGGGTCAATGTCTGGCCTTGGCGGTGCTGCCAGGTCGCCAGCAGCGCATGCGACAGCAGTGGCAGCACGCCCCCCGCCGCCATCGTCGTCATCCCGGCGCCGAGGTCTTCGAAAAGCAGCTCCACCAGCCCGTCCTGCAGCACCAGATCGGCCTGGTGAGCGGGCTCTTCGATGACGCGCCGCAACTGCTCAGGCGTCATCGGGCTGACGAACACCGCATGCTCCAGTGCGGCCAGCAGTTCGGGGTAGGCGGCGCAGTGCCCCAGGAAATCAGCGCGCATCCCCACCACCACCACGGGCGCCTCCGCCGTCGGCGCCGCGCAGGCCGCGTGCAACGCCTGGATGAACAGGCGGCGTTGCCGCTCATCAGCACAGGCGGTGAACACCTCCTCGAACTGATCCACCACGATGACCGGACGCCCAGTGTGCCTGTCGAGCTTTGCCGCCGTCGAGTTGAGCAGCTCACGCAGATAGCCCGGATCGGCCTCCAGGCTCTGTCGCACATCGGCCGGATGCAGACCACCTCCCAGCGGGGCGAACCGCTCAGCTAGCACCCGCACCGGATCCTCCCCCGGGGTGAAACTCACCCAACTGCCCGGGGAGGACTTGTCGAGGTGAGCGATCAGCCCGGCGCCCAGCAGCGAGGACTTACCCGAGCCCGAGGGGCCGGTGACCAGCAGCGGCCCCTCCCGATCCAACTGCTCGGCCACCCGAGCCACCAGCCTGCGGGTCAGCTCCGCCCGCCCGAAGAAGAACCGAGCATCCTGCGGCCCGAAGGCGGCCAGCCCCCGATACGGACTGAATTGCCCTATTTGTTCTTCTTGCTCCAACTGTTCCGGCTGTCCTGCTTGGCGGGAGCCGGGGTGCGCCGGGTTCGGCGTGAACGGCAATCGGTCGCTATGACCGGCGGCCTGGCGACGCGGCTCGGGAAACCCCTGCTCCAGCAGCGTCCGCGACAGGCAGCGGTGGACGTCATCGAGGGTGAGCAACCTGGGAGCGGTGGGATCGCCCTGGCCGAGCAGTTCGATCAGCGCCCCAGAAAACGCGGTGTGCGACTGGCCCGGCGGCGCCCACGCCGCCTCGTCTCGGTTGGTCGAGGTCAGCAGATACATGCCGTGCCGCACGCTGGTGAAGACCTCACGCAGATCAGCCTGGGCAGAGCCTTGGGCCCGGCCGGAAAAGCAGCAGTCCAGCACGATGACGGTCAGCGCGGCCGAGCAGTCGGCCAAAACCTGCCGGAGCTGCTCATACGGCAGTGCCTGATAAGTGGCGATCCCCCGGGTCAGATCCTGGGTGGCGCGGGTGGCCAGGTGTAACTCGTTGCGCGCGCTCACCAGGCCGTGGCCTACGTAGTACACGAACAACACGTCGCTGGCCTGCTCGGCGGCGGTGACCAGGGCGGCACCGAACTCAGCCGGGCCGGCCGGGTCGAGGAGCGTGGTGAGCTGGGAGGGATCCAGCCCGGCCCGCTCCACCAGGCAGCGGCCCAGATCACTCACTGTCGTAGCGACCGCGGGCACCTCAGGAAGCCGGGATCCGGCCACGTAGCTGCCCGAGCCCACCAGCAGTACCCGAGCGCCCGGCGATGCCAGCAGCAGCTCAGCCGAGGCGATGAGGAGGCCCACCGGGTGGGACAGGTCGAACCCGTAGCTCGGGGTGCCCAGGATGATGCCCGGGGTGCTCAGCCCGTGCACCAGG
>NZ_JBEXUE010000773.1:0-3003 GCF_040614275.1 Streptosporangium sp. NPDC006013 | reverse complement strand
CGCCGCCAACGACACCATCACCGCGAACGAGGCCGGCTGCACCACATCCACCCGATCCAGCGACGGCGCACCCTCCACCTGCCGCACCACATCCAGCAACGACCAGTCCACGAACGGCTCCAGCTCCGCCGCGCACTCGGCCATCCGCCCGGCGAACACCGCCGACTCCTCCAGCAACCGCGCACCCATCCCCACCCACTGCGCCCCCTGACCCGGGAACACCCACACCGACTTCCCCACCACATCGGCCACACCCTGAATCACACCCGCCGTGGGCTCACCCGAAGCCACCGCCGCCAGCCCCGCCAGCAGACCCTTGCGATCCTCGCCCACCACCACCGCACGGTGCTCGAACACCGACCGCGACACCGCAAGCGAGAACGCAGTATCCACCAGGGCCACCTCATGATGACCCTCCACATGCGAGACCAGCCGCTCGGCCTGGGCCCGCAACGCCTCACCCGTACGACCCGACACGACCACCGGAACCACGCCCGCATCCGGTGCCCGTTCCTGCGGAGCGTCTTCTCCTTCCGGCGTTTCCGGACCCTGTTCGAGAATCACATGGGCGTTGGTGCCGCTGACCCCGAACGACGACACCCCCGCCCGACGCGGACGACCCGTCTGCGGCCACTCCGTCGGCTCGGTCAGCAGCTCCACCGCACCGGCCGACCAGTCCACATGCGAGGACGGGGCGTCCACGTGCAGCGTCTTGGGGAGCACACCGTGCCGCATCGCCAGCACCATCTTGATCACACCGGCCACACCGGCCGCCGCCTGCGTGTGACCGAGATTCGACTTGATCGCCCCCAGCAGCAGCGGCCGCGCCTCGCCCCGGTCCTGCCCATAGGTCGCCAGCAGCGCCTGCGCCTCGATCGGGTCACCCAGAACCGTGCCGGTCCCGTGCGCCTCCACCGCATCCACCTCGGACGACGACAACCCCGCACCGGCCAGCGCCTGGCGGATCACCCTCCGCTGCGAAGGACCGTTCGGTGCCGTCAACCCATTGGACGCGCCGTCCTGGTTCACCGCTGAACCCCGAACCACCGCGAGCACCTGATGACCGTTGCGGCGCGCGTCCGACAACCGCTCAAGCACCAGCATGCCCACACCCTCGGACCAACTGGTGCCGTCCGCGGCGTCGGAGAAAGCCTTGCACCGACCATCGGGCGCCATCCCGCCCTGAGCGCTGAAGCCGACGAACACCATCGGCGACGTCATCACCGTGATACCGCCGGCCAGCGCGAGCGAGCACTCCCCCTGCCGCAGCGCCTGCGCCGCAAGGTGCAATGTCACCAGCGACGACGAGCACGCGGTGTCCACCGTCACCGCCGGACCCTCCAGACCCAGCGTGTAGGACAGGCGGCCCGACAGCACGCTGGCTCCCAGACCGGTGACGCCATGGCCCTGAAGATCCACCCGGGTGCTCATGATCAGATTCATGTAGTCCTGGCCGTTGGTGCCCACGAACACACCGGTGTTGCTGCCCTTGAGCGAGAGCGGGTCGATCCCGGCCCCCTCGACCGCCTCCCACGTCGTCTCCAGCAGCAGCCGCTGCTGCGGGTCCATCGCGAGCGCCTCACGCGGCGAGATCCCGAAGAACCCCGCGTCAAACCCCGCCACATCCGCCAGGAACCCACCCTGGACCGCGCCACCACCGTCGTCGGATCCCAGCCCTGACGACATCCCCAGATCCCAGCCTCGATCGGCCGGGACCGGCGAGACCGCATCCTCCCCCTCAGCCAGCAACCGCCACAGATCTTCAGGAGAGGCGACTCCACCTGGAAAGCGGCAAGACATCGACACGATGGCGATCGGCTCGCGCTTGCCCGACTCCACCTCTTCGAGTCGTCGACGGGTCTCATGCAGATCGGTGGCGACCGACTTCAGGTAGTCAACGAGCTTCAGGTCTTCCGACATGGGAGAAGCCCTCCAGGGTATTCGCGTATGAGCCGGGACATCACAGGTCTTTGAGGCGACCCAGTTCGTTTTCGATGAAGCCGAGGATGTCCTTGGTACTCGCAGAGTTGAGCACGTCCGCGACAGCGATTTCACTAGTTTCCGTGCTGCTCTCGCTCATCTTCGCCAGTAGCTGCCGCAGCCGGGTGACGATGCCGTTCCGGGCGAGCTCGTCGAGCGCGGTATCGGAAAGAGCCGTCTCGAACCGGTTGAGATCGGCCAGCAATGTCAACTCCGTGGCCTTGTTCGCTCCGGGCGCGATTTCCTCCAGGAGGTATTCGGCGAGGCTGGCAGGGGTGGGGTAGTCGAAGATGAGGGTCGCCGGCAGCCGCAGCCCCGTGGCCGCGTTGAGCCGGTTGCGCAGTTCCATGGTGGTGAGGGAGTCGAAGCCCAGCTCGCGGAACTCCCGTCCCGGCTGGATCGCGTCCACCGACTCGTGCCCCAGCACCACCGCCGCCTGAGCACACACCAACTCCACCACCAGCCGAACCTGCTCGACCTGGTCCAACCCGGCAAGCCGCCGCACCAGCTCCGCTTCCCCGCCCACCAGGACCGAGACCGCCGAGCGGCGCCCCGCGCGCACCAGACCCCGCATCAGATGCGGCACCTCGCCCATCGCCCGCAACGCCGACAGCTCCAGCCGCACCGGCACCACCACCGCCCGATCCGACCCGACCGCGGCCTCGAACGCCGCGAGCCCCTGCTCGGCCGACAACGTCGGCATCCCCGTCCGATTGATCCGCCGCATCTCGACCTCACCCAGCGTGCCGGTCATCCCCGCGTCCTGGGCCCAGGCACCCCACGCCAGCGACAACCCCGCCAGCCCCTCGGCCCGGCGCACCTGAGCCAACGCGTCCAAGAACACATTCGCCGCCGCGTAGTTACCCTGACCAGGCGCTCCCACCACCCCCGCCATGGAGGAGAACAGCACGAACCCGGCCAGGTCCAGGCCCTGGGTCAGCTCGTGCAGATGCCAGGCCGCGTCCACCTTCGGCCGCAACACCGCCTCCAGCCCCTCGGGCGTCAGCGACGGAATCGTGCCGT
>NZ_JBEXUE010000772.1:0-3007 GCF_040614275.1 Streptosporangium sp. NPDC006013 | reverse complement strand
TGGGCGCCCGTGGCCGCCGTGCACGTGGAGCGGGTCTCCTTCGACACCCACGCCCTGTCGGCCGGGCGGCCGCTCGAAGGAGCGGAATACCAGCAAGGCACCCTCGCCGGGTACGAGGCCCGCGAATACCTGCTGGCTAAATGGGGGCGGGCGTGCGCGTACTGCGGCAAGCAGGACGTGCCGTTGAACATCGATCACATCCACCCGCGTTCCCGGGGCGGCTCGGACCGGATCAGCAACCTCACCCTGGCGTGCATCGGCTGCAACCAGGCCAAGAACGCCACCCCGATCGAGGAATTCCTCAAGGGCAGGCTCGCCCTGCTGGCGAAGATCCTCCGGCAGGCGAAGGCTCCGCTGCGGGACGCCGCCGCCGTCAACGCCACCCGGTGGACGCTGTGGCGGGCACTGGAAGCAACCGGCCTTCCCGTTCACACCGCCTCCGGCGGGCGCACCAAATGGAACCGCTCCCGCACCGGCGCCGCCAAGTCGCACACGTTGGACGCGGTGCACGTCGGCGAACTGGAGAGCGTGACCGCCTGGCCGTCCACCGTGCTCGTGGTCACGGCGACCGGGCGCGGCACCTATGCCCGCACCACCCCCGACCGATACGGGTTCCCCCGCCTTGTCCGGCCACGGATCAAACTGCACCACGGCTTCCAAACCGGCGACCTGGTCCGGGCGAACGTCCCGGCGGGCAAAAAGGCCGGGGTTCACGCCGGGCGAGTCCTGGTCCGCTCCTCAGGTTCGTTCGACCTCACCACCCGGCACGGTCGCATCACCGGGGTCAACCACCGGCACGTCCGTCATCTTCAACGCGCGGACGGCTACGGCTACACGACCCGGAAAGAAGCCGATCGACATGACTGACCGATCAGGGCACGCTCAGGCCTTGACGGCCCTCCCGCTCCCAATTCCTCCCCGGCCTGAAGGCCAGGGCATCCTCGGGAGGTTCTGGTGAGCCGGCTGATTCTCGCGGCCGGGGACGATCGAGGGTCGCTCAGTGCCGAGACGGTGCTGCTGGCCCCGGTCTTCCTGCTGTTCCTACTGTTCCTGGTCGGCGCGGGAAGGGTGGTGGAGGCCCAGGGCGAGGTCAACGGCGCCGCCAGGGACGCCGCCAGGGCCGCCTCCGTCGAGCGCACGCTGGCCGACGCCGAGGACGCCGCGGCCGAGGTGGCCCGCGCCGCGCTGTCGGGCGAGTGCGAGCCCGAGGTCAGCCTGGCCGGTACGGACTGGAAGGAGGGCGGCCGGGTCCACGCCCAGGTGACCTGCTCCCTGGATCTGGAGTTCCTCGGCTTCGGCGCCGCCAAGGAGATGAAGGGCGACTCGGTGGTCCCGCTGGAGCAGTTCCGGAGAGTCGAGTGAATCTCGTGAACCCACCCTCGCGGCACCGGGGCCTCCCCCGTCCAACGATGGCGTGCCGGACGTCCGGGCACTCGCCCGCTCCGTGTCGCCTCGCGCCCCTGCCCGTGGCATGCCGGACGTCCGGGCGTCCGGTGGGTTCGGGCGCAGGGAGAGGACGCCACGGCGAGCGAGGGTCGATGTCGATCTTCACGGTGATCTTCTCGGTGGTGGTGTTCCTGCTGGCCGGGCTGCTCGTGGACGGCGGGGCCGCCATCAACGCTCGGCTGCGGGCCGCCGACATCGCCGAGCAGGCCGCCAGGGCCGCCGCGGACCAGATCGACGTCGAGCACCTGCGCGCCACCGGCCAGGCCCGGCTGCTGGGAGAAGGGGAGGTCTGCGCGAAGGCCGAGGAGATCGTCTCGGCGCACGGCGCCGGCGACGTCCAGCTCACCCAGTGCGCGCTCGGCGGCGCCCAGGCCGAGGTCACCGTGAACGTCTCCGTCACCTGGAAGGCGTTCTTCCTGGCCGCGTTCGGTTTCCCCGGCTCGGACATGGAGGCCCTGGCCGCGGCGGGGCCGGACATCGGGGCAGACCAATTGCCGTGAATCGCTGGCCCACCGGTTGACCGACGACGAATCTGGACGGGGAGGGAGACGAATGCCCACGCGACAGCCCGTGCGTATCAAGGACAGGCGCACACCGGGAGACCTGCTGGCGGGCCTCGGCGCGCTGGCCGTCCTGGTCGCGCTCATCGCGGGGGTCCCCTACGCCCTGTTCCGGCTGGCCGGGCCGCCGCTCCCGCCGGAGCTGCGCGACCTCGACCTGCTGACCAGCCAGGTGGGCACGAGCACGATCGTCGCGATCCTCGTGCTGCTGGTCTGGCTGGCCTGGCTGCAGATGGTGCTCTGCGTGCTGGTCGAGATCTACGCCGGAGTGCGCCGGGTCGGGATGCCGGCCCGGGTGCCGTTCTCCGGGGGCACCCAGATGTTCGCCAACCGGCTGGTCTCGGCGGCCATGCTGCTGTTCACCGTCTCGGCGGTGGCCCTGCCGATCGCGAAGCTGACCAGCCTGCCGCCCGCGACCTCCGCCATCGTCTCGACCGGGCTGTCGGCGGCGTCGGCCCCGGCCGGCGCCGAGCGGGTGGAGCTGGCGCCGGTGCAGAAGGCCAAGAAGGTCTACGTGGTGCAGCCGCCGCACGGCCGCCACCACGAGAGCCTTTGGGAGATCGCGGAGAAGTGCCTCGGTGACGGGCGGCGGTATCCGGAGATCTACCGGCTCAACCAGCACAGGGAGCAGCCGGACGGCAGCCGCCTGCGGATGGCCGACCTGATCAGGCCGGGCTGGGTGCTGGACATGCCGGACGACGCGCGCAACGTGCACATCGTCCCGGCGTCCCAGCCGCGCGACGACACCCTCAAGGACCACCCCGGCAAGCCCGCCGAGCTGGACGGCCGTACCCAGACCTTCACCTCGGGCGGTGCGGACCTCCCGGCGGAGCCCGCACCCGAGATCTCCACTCCCGGCGAGGGCGCGGGCCAGGCGCGGGAGGCCGGCCGGGGACAGGACGGGCGCCACGAGGTGGCCGGGCACCGTCCCGACACCGCCGCCGAGCGTGGCGCCTCGCACGACCCGCGCCAGGTGCCCGCCACCACCGCGCCCGGGCGGC
>NZ_JBEXUE010000771.1:0-3030 GCF_040614275.1 Streptosporangium sp. NPDC006013 | reverse complement strand
GGCACGGGGGCACTGGCCGCGGTGGTACCCGCGCTCGCCGGAGCGGCTGGCCGGGGTGTTGCGGCCGAAGGTGGACGCGGCCTGGCATCTGCACGAGCTGACCCAGGGCCTGGACCTGGCCGGGTTCGTGGTGTTCTCCTCGTTCGCAGGCGTGACGGGCACCGCGGGGCAGGGCAACTACGCGGCGGCCAATGTATGGCTGGATGGGTTGATGGCGCGGCGTCGGGCTCAGGGGTTGCCGGGGCTGTCGCTGGCGTGGGGGCTGTGGGCTCAAGAGACCGGGATGACCGGGAGTATGTCGCAGGCCGATGTGCAGCGAATCACCGCGGCCGGGCTGCCGCTGATCAGCACCGAGCAGGGTATGGCGCTGTTGGACGCGGCCCTGGGGTCGGATGCACCACTGGTTCTTCCGGTCCTGCTGAACATACCGGCGATGCCCGCTCAGCTGGTGCCGCCGCTGTTGCGTGGGCTGGTGCGCGGCACCCGCCGTACAGCAGCGGTGGCGCGTGCGGTGGACGAAGGAGCGTTGGTGCGGCAGTTGGCCGGGCTGACGCAGGCCGACCGGACCCGGTTCATGACCGATCTGGTCCGCACTCAGGCCGCCGCCGTTCTGGGACACTCCGACTCTACGGCGGTGGACGTCAGGCGGGAGTTCCGTGAGCTGGGCTTCGACTCGCTGACCGCGATCGAGTTGCGCAACCGGCTCAACGTGGCCACCGGGCTGCGCCTGCCCTCCACCCTCGTCTTCGACTACCCCACCCCCGCCGCGCTCGGTGAGTACCTGCTGAGCGAGGTGCTCGGCGCGCACGGCGACGCGATCCTGCCGGTGGCCGCGGTCTCGGTCGGGGACGACCCGATCGTCATCGTCTCGATGGCCTGCCGTTATCCCGGAGAGGTGAGCTCTCCGGAGGACCTGTGGCGGCTGGTCGTCGAGGGGCAGGACGTGATGACCCCGCTGCCGGCCGGCCGCGGCTGGGAAGGCTACAGCAGTCTGGGCCTGAAGGGCGGGTTCGTTTCCGACGCACCCGGGTTCGACGCGGAGTTCTTCCGGATCTCACCGCGCGAGGCGCTGGCGATGGATCCGCAGCAGCGGGTGCTGCTGGAGACAGCCTGGGAGGTTCTCGAACGCGCGGGCATCGACCCGGACTCGTTGCGTGGCAGCGAGACCGGCGTCTTCATCGGTGCCTCAGGCTCGGGCTACACACCCGGGGAGGAGTCTCTCGGGTACATCATGACCGGCCTGATGGGTAGCGTGGCCTCCGGCCGGATCTCCTACACCTTCGGGCTGGAGGGGCCGGCGGTGACGGTGGACACCGCGTGTTCGTCGTCACTGGTGACCATCCACATGGCGGCACAGGCGTTGCGCAATGGGGAGTGCTCGCTGGCCCTGGCCGGCGGTGTGACGGTGATGACGACTCTCGCGGCGTTCGCGGAGTTCGGTGAGCAGGGCGGGCTGGCGCAGGATGCCCGGTGTAAGGCGTTCTCCGACTCGGCGGACGGCATCGGATGGTCCGAGGGCGTCGGCCTGGTGATGCTGGAGCGGCTGTCGGACGCTCAGCGCAACGGCCACCAGGTGCTGGCGGTGGTACGTGGTTCGGCGATGAACCAGGACGGTGCGTCCAATGGGTTGACGGCGCCGAACGGTCCTTCGCAGCGGCGGGTGATCCGTCAGGCGCTGGCTGTCGCCGGGCTGTCTCCCGCCGAGGTTGACGTGGTGGAGGCGCACGGTACGGGGACCACGCTGGGTGACCCGATCGAGGCGCAGGCCCTGCTGGCGACGTACGGGCAGGAGCGGCCCGAGGACCGGCCGATCCTGTTGGGGGCGATCAAGTCGAATCTCGGGCACGCGCAGTCGGCGGCGGGTGTGGCGAGCGTGATCAAGATGGTCATGGCTCTCCAGCACGGGGTGCTGCCCAAGACGCTGCATGTGGACGAGCCGTCCTCGCATGTGGACTGGGCCTCGGGCGCGGTGGAACTGCTGACGGAGACCATGGACTGGCCGGATATGGGCCGCCCGCGTCGGGCGGGGGTGTCGTCGTTCGGGATCAGTGGCACCAACGCGCACATGATTTTGGAGCAGGGGCCGCAGGTCGCGGAACCGGAGGCCGGTGATGCCGGTTCGGCCGTGGCTGTGGTGCCGTGGGTGGTGTCGGGCAAGACCGAGGAGGCGCTGCGGGCGCAGGCGGGTCGTCTGGCGGCGTTCATGGACACGCGTGGTGAGCTGGGTCTGGTGGATACGGCGTTCTCGTTGGTGGGGTCGCGGTCGGTGTTCGAGCACCGTGGGGTGGTGGTCGGCGGGGATCGTGGGGGGCTGCTGGCGGGTGTGGGTGCGCTGAGTGCGGGTGAGTCGGTGCCCGGTGTGGTGCGGGGTGTGGCCGATGTGGACGGCCGGATGGTGTGGGTGTTCCCTGGTCAGGGGGCGCAGTGGGTGGGGATGGGTGCTGCTCTGTTGGAGGAGTCGGCGGTGTTCGCGGGGCGGATGGCGGAGTGTGCGGCGGCGTTGGAGCCGTTCGTGGACTGGTCGTTGCTGGAGGTGGTCCGGCAGAGCGAGGGTGCTCCGTCGCTGGATCGGGTGGATGTGGTGCAGCCGGTGTCGTTCGCGGTGATGGTGTCGTTGGCGGCGGTGTGGGAGTCGTTGGGGGTTCGTCCGGATGCGGTGGTGGGGCATTCGCAGGGTGAGATCGCGGCGGCGGTGGTGGCCGGTGGGTTGTCGTTGCGGGACGGCGCGCGGGTGGTGGCGTTGCGTAGCCGGTTGATCGGGGAGCGGTTGGCGGGGTTGGGGGCGATGGCGTCGGTGGCGTTGCCGGTGGAGCGGGTTGAGGCCGTTTTGGTGGAGGGGGTGTCGGTGGCGGCGGTGAACGGCCCGAACTCGGTGGTGGTGGCCGGTGAGGTCCAAGCGGTCGAGGAGTTGGTCGAGCGGTTGGTCGAGGAGGGGGTGCGGGTGCGGCGGATCGCGGTGGATTACGCCTCGCATTCGGCGCAGGTGGATCTGATCTCCGAAGAGCTGGCCCAGGTCCTGGCGGAGGTGAG
>NZ_JBEXUE010000770.1:0-3032 GCF_040614275.1 Streptosporangium sp. NPDC006013 | reverse complement strand
GCCCAGGCGCCAGACCTGCTCGACGACGCCCGCGGTGTCGGCGACCGGGTCGGTGTTGGCCATGGCGTGCACGGCGGTGTAGCCGCCGAGGGCGGCGGCGCGGGTGCCCGTGGTGACGGTCTCCGCGTCCTCACGTCCCGGCTCGCGCAGGTGGGTGTGCAGGTCCACCAGGCCGGGCAGGGCGATCAACCCCTCAGCCTCGACGGTCTCGCCGCCGCTCAGCCCCTGGCCGATCTCCACCAGGAGACCGTCGCGGATCAGGATGTCGACGGGCTCTCCGCCGAGGATCCTGGCGCCCCTGATGACGATGCCGTCACGCGTGGCCCCGATGCGGTCGTTCATCAGATCTCTCCCCCGAGGTCGGCGCCGCCAAGCAGCAGGTACAGAACGGCCATACGTGCGGTCACCCCGTTGGCGACCTGCTCGACGATCGTCGAGCGCGGCGAGTCGGCCACCTCGGCCGCGATCTCCATCCCCCGGTTCATCGGGCCGGGGTGCATCACGATGGCGTGGTCGGGCATCCTGGCGACGCGCTCGCGGTCGAGCCCGTAGCGGCGGCTGTACTCCCGCTCGGTGGGGAAGAACGCCGCGTTCATCCGCTCGCGCTGCACGCGCAGCATCATCACCACGTCGGACTTGGGCAGCATCGCGTCGAGGTCGTAGGAGACCTCGCACGGCCAGGAGTCGACGTTGACCGGGAACAGGGTCGGCGGGGCGACCAGGGTCACCTCGGCGCCGAGGGTGGCCAGCAGCAGCACGTTGGAGCGGGCCACCCTGCTGTGCAGCACGTCACCGACGATGGTGACCTTCCTGCCGTCCAGCGAGCCCAGGCGGCGGCGCATGGTGAAGGCGTCGAGCAGGGCCTGGGTGGGGTGCTCGTGGGTGCCGTCACCGGCGTTGACGACACTGCCGCGCACCCAGCCGGCCAGCCGGTACGGGGCGCCCGAGGCGCCGTGCCGGATGACGACGGCGTCGGCGCCCATCGCCTCCAGGGTGAGC
This sequence comes from Streptosporangium sp. NPDC006013, assembly GCF_040614275.1. Taxonomy (NCBI): domain Bacteria; kingdom Bacillati; phylum Actinomycetota; class Actinomycetes; order Streptosporangiales; family Streptosporangiaceae; genus Streptosporangium; species Streptosporangium sp. NPDC006013. The sequence goes on along the minus strand of NZ_JBEXUE010000770.1, from coordinate 2,033 downwards.
GCGGTGTCCTTGAGCGACTCGCCCTTGGAGACGCTGGAGCCCTTGGCGGAGAAGTTGATGACGTCCGCCGACAGGCGCTTGGCCGCGGCCTCGAAGGAGATCCTGGTCCGGGTGGAGTCCTCGAAGAAGAGGTTCACCACGGTGCGGCCCCGCAGGGTGGGGAGCTTCTTGATGGAACGTTCCGAGATCTTCGCCAGCTCGTCCGCGGTGTCCAGGATGAGCAGGGCGTCGTCACGGGTCAGATCGGCCGCCGAGATCAGGTGCCGCTTCACCGGCCGTCCTCCTTCAGCAGCAGGACCGCGTCGCGGCCGTCGTTCTCCTCCAGGTAGACCTTGACGCTCTCGGACTTGGAGGTCGGCAGGTTCTTGCCCACGTAGTCGGGGCGGATGGGCAGCTCGCGATGGCCGCGGTCGACCAGGGTGGCGAGTTGCACGGCCTGCGGGCGGCCCAGGTCGTTGAGCGCGTCGAGCGCGGCACGGACCGTGCGGCCGGAGTAGAGGACGTCGTCGACGAGGACGACGGTCCTGCCGTCGATGCCGTCGGCGGGCAGTTCGGTGCGGCCCAGCGCGCGGGCGGGACGCAGGCGCAGGTCGTCTCGGTACATCGTGACGTCGAGGGAGCCGACGGGCACGGAACGGCCCTCGAACTGCTTGATGTGGGCGGCCAGGCGGTGGGCCAGGTGGACACCGCGCGTGGGGATGCCCAGCAGGACGACGTTCTCGCCGCCCTTGGTCCGTTCAAGGATCTCGTGGGAGATGCGGACCAGGGCCCGGTTGATATCGGGCTGCTCAAGAACGGCGCGCGCACCGCTCAGCGCATGCGAAATGGCATCGGTCAAGGAGTAACACCACCTTTCCCGCCTCACGGGACGGGTCTTAAAGGAAGTCAGCGCTCTTACGTTACCAGCCGCTCGACGGCTCGCCCTGACCGGACCCTGACCGGCCCCACCTCGGCGGACGCCGGACAGACGCCCCAGCGATCTTCCCAAAAGTGAATAAATATCGTGATCTTCACTGACTCCCCATGGTTCTGGCGGGTATGCGCTTTAGGTCCGTACCAACGCGAGGTATGGCGAGCGCGCCCACGGGGTCCGGGGCGCCGCCCTCCCGACTCTCTCGTCACCAGCCGCGAAGGAAGAGAAATGGCCTTTCACGTCGACTCCGAGGTCGGCCGGCTCCACCAGGTCCTGCTGCATCGGCCCGAACTCGCCCTGAAACGGCTCACGCCGTCGAACAAGGACGACTTCCTCTTCGACGACGTGCTGTGGGTGCAGCGCGCCGTGGAGGAGCACGAGGAGTGGCAGAGACTCCTGGTCGACCAGGGAGTCACCGTCCACATGCTCTCCGACCTGCTCCATGAGACCGTCGAGATCCCCCAGGCGCGCAAGCACATCCTGGACGGCATCGCCGACGAGCGCTACTTCGGCCCGATGGCCGTCGACGCCATCCGCAACGCGCTGGACTCGATGGACTCCACGATGCTTCAGCGCTATCTCACCGGCGGCATCACCAAGCGCGAACTGGTGGACATGGGCACCGATCCCAAGAGCCTCGCCTTCCACACGCTCAGGCCGGACGACTTCGTCCTGCCCCCGCTGCCCAACCACCTGTTCACCCGCGACACCTCCTGCTGGATCTACGGCGGCGTCTCGATCAACGCGATGAGAAAGAAGGCCCGCCGCCGCGAGACGGTCAACATGGAGGCGATCTACCGCTACCACCCCGCCTTCGCCTCCGGCTACGACCGGCCCGAGGAGGGCGGCTACCACGTCTGGATGCCCGGCATCCCCGCGGCTCCGGCCACCATCGAGGGCGGCGACGTGCTCGTCATCGGCCAGGGCGCGGTGCTGGTGGGGATCAGCGAGCGCACCCAGCCGCAGGCTGTCGAGATGCTCGCGCGGAGCCTGTTCGCGAAGGGCGCCGCGACGAGGATCGTCGTCCTCGGGTGTGGCGTCGCCGAGGCGGAAGCGCACGATCCGGTTGTCGGATTCGGCGGTGAGGTAGGCGTACACGTAACGGTCCCTGGCATAGCCG
>NZ_JBEXUE010000769.1:0-3040 GCF_040614275.1 Streptosporangium sp. NPDC006013 | reverse complement strand
GCTGGACGCGGCGCTGCACGCGGTGAGTTTCACCGGGCTGGACGCCGCAGCGGGTACGCGGTTGCCGTTCTCCTGGGATGAGGTGTGCCTGCACGCGAGTGGGGCGACGCTGCTGAGGGTGCGACTGGCCAAGGTGGGCGAGGACGCGGTATCGCTGAGCGCGGTGGACTTCGCCGGGGAACCGGTGGTGTCGGCGCGGTCACTGGTGCTGCGCCCGGTCTCGGCCGACCAGCTCGCCGCCGCCGGGAGCACCCCAAGGGGCGAGCGGGACGCGTTGTTCGGGCTGGAGTGGACGCCCTCGGTTCAGACGCTGGTATCCGACGCCGAACTGGACGTGGCCGAACTCACCGGAGAAGCCCTTTCGGACCTGGCCCTGCTGGATCGGGTGCCGGACGTGGTCATGGTCGCCGTGGGATCGGCCGATGCCGAGAACGTGGTGGAGTCGACGCACGCGCTGGTGGCACAGGTCCTGGGCCTGCTGCAGCGGTGGTTGGCCGATGAGCGGTTCGGGGCGTCGCGGTTGGTGTTCGTGACGCGGGGTGCGGTTGAGGCGCGGGAAGGTGATGTGGTCGCGGATCTGGCGGGTGCGGCGGTGTGGGGGTTGGTGCGGTCGGCGCAGTGGGAGAATCCGGGCCGGTTCGTGCTGGTCGATGCCGATGGTGAGGTGTCGTCGTCGGTTTTGGCGGGGGTGTTGGTCTCGGGTGAGCCGCAGGTGGCGGTGCGTGAGGGTGGGATGCGGGTTCCGCGTTTGGTGCGGGTGGCGCCTGTGGAGGAGGCCGGACGGTCGTGGGATCCGGACGGGACGGTGTTGATCACTGGTGGGACGGGTGGTCTGGGGGGCAGTCTGGCTCGGCATGTGGTGGCCGAGCGTGGGGTGCGGCATCTGTTGCTGACCAGTCGTCGGGGGTTGGATGCTCCGGGTGCGCTGGAGTTGCGGGCGGAGTTGATCGCGCATGGGGTCGAGGTGACGATCGCGGCGTGTGACATGGCGGATCGCGATCAGGTGGCGGCGCTGTTGGCGCGGGTGGATGCCGAGCATCCGCTGACCGCGGTCATTCACACCGCCGGTGTGCTGGCCGACGGCACGATTCCGTCGCTGACGCCGGAGCGGCTGGATGCGGTGCTGCGTCCGAAGGTCGACGCCATCTGGCATCTGCACGAGCTCACCCGGGATCTGGATCTGGCGGCGTTCATCACGTACTCGTCCCTGTCGGGGGTCATGGGCTCCGCTGGGCAGGGCAACTACGCGGCCGCGAACACGTTCTTGGACGCCTTGGCGCAGGTCCGCCGGGCCGAGGGGCTGCCCGCGCTGTCGCTGGCCTGGGGGCCCTGGACCCAGGACACCGGATTGACCGGAACGCTGGGCGATATCGACATGCAGCGGATCACCCGTACGGGCATGCCGCCGTTGACGGTGGAGCAGGGCATGGCACTGTTCGAGGCCGCTACCGCGCTGAAGCACGCGGTGCTGGTTCCGGTTCGGCTGGATCTTCCTTCAATGCGCGTCCACGGCGAGGTGCCGCCGTTGTTGCGGGGTCTGGTGCGAGGTGGCCGGCGGTCGGCGGCGTCGGGCTCGGTGGTGGCCGCGACGCTGCTGCAGCGGCTGGCTCCGCTGGGGGCGGCCGAGCGGGCCGAGGTCCTGGTGGATCTGGTGCGCGTCGAGGCGGCCATGGTGCTGGGCCATGCCTCGTCCGACACGGTGGAGGTGCGTCGGGAGTTCCGCGAGCTGGGCTTCGACTCCCTCACCGCCGTTGAGTTGCGCAACCGGCTGAACGCCGCGACCGGGCTGCGGTTGCCGGCGACGCTGGTGTTCGACTACCCGACACCGATCGTGCTGGCGGAGTTCCTGCTGGCCGAGCTGTTCGGCGAGGACGCCGATGTGACGGTTCCCGCGATGCTGGTGCCGGTAACGAACGATCCGGTCGTGATCGTGGGTATGGCGTGCCGTTTCCCGGGTGAGGTCGCCTCTCCGGAGGATCTGTGGCGGTTGGTGGCCGAGGGCGGGGACGGGATCTCCGAGTTCCCGACCACACGCGGCTGGGATCTGGGGGCCTCGCACAGCTTGGACTATGTGCGCGAGGGTGGCTTCCTGGAGAGTGCCACGCAGTTCGATCCGGGGTTCTTCGGGATCTCGCCGCGTGAGGCGCTGGCGATGGATCCGCAGCAGCGCCTGCTGCTGGAGACGTCGTGGGAGGCGATCGAGCGGACGGGCGTGGACCCGACCTCGTTGCGCGGCAGCCGTACCGGCGTGTTCGCCGGTGTGATGTATCACGACTACGGGATGAGCGCCGCACTCCCGCCGGAGGCGCTGGGCTTCATCAGCACCGGTACGGCGGGCAGCGTCGCGACCGGCCGGATTTCGTACGCGCTGGGTCTGGAGGGCCCGGCGGTGACGGTGGACACGGCGTGTTCGTCGTCGCTGGTGGCGATGCACATGGCGGCGCAGGCACTGCGCTCGGGTGACTGCGACCTGGCGCTGGCGGGCGGTGTGACCGTGATGGCCACCCCTGCGGTGTTCATCGGCTTCAGCGCGCAGGGTGGGCTGGCAGGCGATGGGCGGTGCAAGTCCTTCGCCGACGCGGCGGACGGCACCAACTATTCCGAGGGTGTGGGCATGCTGGTGCTGGAGCGGCTGTCGGACGCGCGCCGCAACGGTCATCGGGTGCTCGCGGTGGTGCGGGGTTCTGCGGTGAACCAGGACGGCGCGTCGAACGGGTTGACGGCGCCGAACGGTCCGTCTCAGCAGCGGGTGATTCGCCAGGCGCTGGCCGGGGCAGGGCTCTCGGTGTCCGAAGTGGACGCGGTCGAGGCGCACGGTACGGGAACGACGCTGGGTGACCCGATCGAGGCGCAGGCCTTGCTGGCGACCTACGGTCAGGATCGGGACGAGGACCGTCCGCTGCTGCTGGGGTCGATCAAGTCGAATCTCGGTCACACCCAGGCCGCGAGAGCGTGATGCTGTCCTTCAACAGCAGCCCCTATCAAGGCGAAGCCGGCTCGTCCTGGTGGCACGTACATCGGGAGGAATCCTGCGAGCTGC
>NZ_JBEXUE010000768.1:0-3050 GCF_040614275.1 Streptosporangium sp. NPDC006013 | reverse complement strand
ATCGGCGACCCCGCTGTGCCTCGTCAGCCGTACTGCTGCAGCACCAGCGGCCGTGCCGGCCGGCCGTCCCGCATCACCACGTTCATGAGCAGGTCCGCCGTCTGGTTCGCGCGTGTCACGCTCAGGGAACCCCGGTGGTACGTCGTGCCGGACCTGTGCAACTCCAGGAAGCTCTCGATCCGGGGGCGCAGGGTGCCGTCGGGCTCAAGGACCCAGCACCCCCTGGCCGTCCAGGGCGGCATGGCCGCCGAGCACCAGGTCCGCGGCAGGCCCCGCAGGTGCACCCGGGCCATCGCCCTGCCCTGCGCGATACCGGGAGCGGGCTGGTAGAACGAGAGCCGGATGGCATGCGGGTCGATCTTCCGCAGTGCCCCGGTCTGCTCGTAGAGCAGGACCATCGCCAGATAGCGGACGACCCTGTCGAGCCACTGCGCCTCGTTCTCCGCGGGATAGAGCTTGCGGAGGCGGCCGAGGTAGTGCTGTCGCGTCTCGGCTCCGATCTCCCCGCGCCATCCCGCGGCGCACAGCTCACCGAACCGGGCCTCGGAGTCCTTCTCCGCCGTCCAGTAGGCGTGCAGCAGGTCCCGGTTCTGCTCGGCCTGTGCGATGCACTCGCGGTAGTCGGCATCGACCGTGTCGTGGAACAGGTAGGGCTGGATGGACTTCCCGGCCACCGCCCCGATCAGGTTGATCAGACCGTCCGCGTACAGACGGGAGTTCACAGTGATCGACTTCTGGACGGAGGGGGAACGGCCGTAGGCGTCCTCGTACCACACGCCGAAGTCCTCGATGATCAGACTGATGCGGGCGCCCGGCTCGTAGATCTCGGCGATGTCCGTCACGATCTGGGTGAGTCGCAACACGGTGAAGAGCTCGGCGATGTCGATGCCCTGGTCCTCGTCGCAGACGTAGTGCTTGATGCATCCCCACATCGTCGAGAAGGGGACCGGCTCGTTCCGCGACACCGCCCGGTCGATGCGTTCCCGCAGGATTCGGCGCCCGTCCTCGTCGGGTCTGGGATCGAAGCGCGTGTGCCGCGAACCGACGACGATGTCGAGGATCCGGTCCACGATCGAACCCGGACGTGGCGCCTTCCCGCTGCGCAGGATCCCGGAAACGGCCTGCGTCATCAGGTCGGGCGGGATCGGGAGACCTTCGGTGGACCAGGAAAACGTGAGATCGTCGCCGGCGCCCCCCATGGTCGCCGCGCCGTCGAAGTGCTGCTCCCCGGACATGGTCCTCCTTTCGTGAATGTGGTGTCCCCGTGGGTGAGAAGGCGGGCACCGGCCTCGCGGCCGGTGCCCGGCTCAGGCCTCCTTGCGCCAATACACGCCGCACCAGTCGATGTCGATGATCGGATCGGTGATGGCGTGCTCGTTCCGGTAGTCATGGACGGCCTTGGCACAGGCCTCCAGCGCGTGGTAGTCGTCGACGATGAGGAATCCGCCCGGCGACAGCTTGGGATAGAGGTTCACCAGCGCGTCCATCGTCGACTCGTACAGGTCGCCGTCCAGGCGTAGGACCGACAGGCGCTCGACGGGCACGGTGGGCAGGGTGTCGGCGAACCGGCCCTTGACGAACTCGACCTGCTCGTCGAGCAGGCCGTACCTGCGGAAGTTCTCCTGCACCTGCTCCCGGGAGATCGCGAGCGGCTCGAACAGGTGGATGCCCCACAACGGCTTGTCGTCCGGGTAGCGCTCGTCCGGCTCGGGGATCCCCTCGAAGGAGTCGGCGACCCAGACCCGCCGGTCCGTCACGCCGTGCGCGGCCAGCACGGCGCGCATGAAGATGCACGCGCCGCCTCGCCACACCCCCGTCTCCATGAAGTCGCCGGGCACGCCGTCGGCCAGCGCGCGTTCGGCGCACTCCTGCAGGTTGTTGAGGCGCTTCATGCCGATCATGGTGTGCGCGTCACGTGGCCAGTCGCGGCCCTCGCCACGGCCCTCGGCGCTGAACTCGACGAGTTCGGCGCCCGTCATTTTCAGCTCGGTCTGCTCTCCGTCGGAGACCTCGACGATGTCGACGTTGGAGACGTCCATGTCCGGGTCCTGGTAGACCGTGTTGCAGACGACTCGCTTCATGAGGTCGAGATAGAGGTCGGACGCTGTCATCGTCATATGTTTCCTCCGGTTTTCGTGTTGGTTCGGGGATCGTTCGAGAGATGTGTGGACGGTGTTTTCCTGGCTGTGTCGAGGCCCGGGTGAGTCGGATCGGCTTCCTTCCGCCGATGGTTCGCGACGGTTCCGGCCCGCCACCTCACCGGAGCGCGGTGCGGTGTTTGGAAGCGAGCTCCTCCAGGTGGGGGACGAGTTCGTTGGGAGTGGGCAGAGCCCGCATCTCGTCGCGCAGCCGGACCGCGCCGTCGCGGAAGGTGGGCTCGCGCAGCAGCCGGAGCACGCTTTCGCGGATCTTGGGACCCGTGGCCTCGCCGGGGTGCAGCCGCAGCGCCCCGCCCTGAGCGGCGAGCTTGCGCGCCATGATCGGCTCGTTGAAGTGGTAGCCGATGGCGAGCTGGGGAACGGCGTGCAGCGCGGTGGTGAGGACGGTCCCGTCGCCGGCGTGGTTGATGACCGCCGAGCAGGTGGGCACGAGGGCGTCCAGGGGCACGTACGGCACGAGCCGCGCGTTGTCGGGGACGCGGTCGAGTTTGTGCTGCTCGCTCTCCGCGACCGTGGCGACGAGTTCGATGTCGAGGTCGGCGAGGGAGTCGAGGACGTCCTGCACACCGACCGTGTAGCCGCTGAAGAGTTCGGTGGCGGCGAAACCGAGGGTGAGGGCGACGCGGGGTCGCTCGGGCGCGGTCCACAGCCACTTCGGCACGGAGGCGGGGCCGCCGTGGGGGACGTACCGCATCCGCAGGTAGTGCTGCGAGTCGGCCTGGTCGCTGAGTGAGGCGGGGAGCTGGTGGATGGTGAAGTGGCCGGTGGTCATGTCCTCGGTGAAGTCGAAGCCGTACTTGCGGCCGTAGGCGCCGAGCCAGTCGGCCAGGGGGTCGGCGCGTTCCTCGGCGGGCTGTTCGGCCTTGAGCCGCAGGAAGTGGTCGCGGGCGA
>NZ_JBEXUE010000767.1:0-3052 GCF_040614275.1 Streptosporangium sp. NPDC006013 | reverse complement strand
CCGAGTTCGTGGTGCTGCGAGAGTTTCGTCCAGGCGCCGATCGCGCCGGCGGGAAAGCTACCGTGGCGGGGTACGCCTGGTGGAACCACCTGTTGCTCTCCCCCACGGCAAAGTCCGTGCTCGCGGGGCGGGTCCAGCGGCTCGACCAGGCGCGCCTGGCGACGGTCGACTCCCAGGCGTCCGAGCTGCGGCGGATCGAGCGCGACCTGCATGACGGTGCGCAGGCGAGGCTTGTCGCGATGGGCATGACGCTGGGCGCGGTCGAGGAACTGATGGACAAGGACCCGGCGGCCGCCAAGGCCCTGCTCGGCAAGGTCAGGGAGGCCTCCTCCACGGCGCTCGTCGAGTTGCGTGACCTGGTCAGGGGCATCCACCCACCGGTCCTGGCCGAGCGTGGCCTCGGTGACGCGGTGCGCGCCCTGGCGCTGGACAGTCCGCTGAAGGTCACGGTCACCGTGGACCTGGACGCCCGCCCGGACTCGCCCGTCGAGTCTGCCGCCTATTTCTCGATCAGCGAGCTCCTCACCAACGCGACCCGTCACGGTGGCGCCGAGCGGGTGTCGATCGACATCAGCAGCCATGACCACGCGCTGCGCGTCGTGGTCACCGACGACGGCGCGGGAGGCGCCGACCCGTCGCTGGGCAGTGGCCTGCGAGGCATCGAGCGCAGGCTGGCGGCCTTCGACGGGGTGCTCGCGGTCAGCAGTCCGCGCGGTGGCCCGACGACCGCCACGTTCGACCTGCCCAACGCGCTCGCCGAGAAGCGCCGGGACAGCACGCCGCTACCTCGGGGGAAGGCCGTCATCGTCGGGATCTGCTGGGGGCTCGGCTGGCTACCGCTCTTCCCGCAGGGGCTGGTAACGATGGTCATGAAGATCATCGACACCGAGCACCTCAGCTGGTTCCTCGCGCTCTACCTGCCCGAGCCCCTGCAGTGGCCGCTGATCGTCTTCAACATCGCCCTGGGCCTCTCCATGTACGCCGCGGGCATGATCATCCCCGCCATGCACTCCAGCCGGCGCCGGCTGGCGGAGGTCGTGCCGGCCCGCCTATGGTTGGGCCGATGAGCCTTAGAGTCGTCATCGCCGAGGACCTCTACCTCCTGCGGGACGGTCTGGTCCACCTGCTCCAGGCGCACGACTTCGAGGTCGTGGCGGCGGTGGAATCCGGGCCCGAGCTGCTGAAGGCGCTGATCGAGCTCCGGCCCGACGTGGCGGTTGTCGACGTGCGCCTCCCGCCCACGTTCACCGACGAGGGGCTCCAGGCGGCGCTGGCAGCGCGCAGGGCCGTCCCCGGCCTGCCGGTGCTCGTCCTGTCCCAGCACGTCGAGCAGCTGTACGCGCGCGAACTGCTGGCCGACGGCTCGGGGGCGATCGGTTACCTCCTCAAGGACCGGGTCTTCAACGCCGAACAGTTCGTCGACGCGGTCCGCCGGGTCGCCGCTGGAGGCACCGCGATGGACCCGGAGGTGATCGCCAAGCTGCTGGCCAGCACGGTCCGTCACCAGCCGCTCGGCGCGCTGACCCCGCGCGAGCGCGAGGTGCTGGAGCTGATGGCCGAGGGCCGCTCCAACGCGGCCATCTCCCAGCGCCTGTTCCTCAGCGAGAGCGCGGTGGGCAAGCACACGGCCAGTATCTTCGCCAAGCTCGACCTTGTCCCCTCCGATGACGACAACCGCCGCGTGCTCGCCGTCCTGACCTATCTCAACGCGGCCCGGGGCTGACTTTCCCAGGCCCGGACCCTGTTCTGTCGGTCCTAGCGGATAACGTGCTGAAGGACGGTTTCCGCACGTGGCGGTGCTGTTCAGGACGAAGGGATGATCAGGTGAAGTTCCGGGTTAACCGTGATGTCCTGGCCGACGCGGTGGCCTGGGTGGCCCGGGTGCTGCCGAACCGACCGGCCATTCCCGTGCTCTCCGGGCTGCTTCTGGAGGCCGACGGGGACGATCTCGTGCTGTCGGTCTTCGACTACGACGTCTCCGCCCGCGTCTCGATCGAGGCTGTCGTGGCGGAGCCCGGCAGGGCACTGATTCCGGGCCGGATTCTCGCGGAGATCACCCGCAGCCTGCCCGGCGACGTGGTGGAGGTCGCCAGCAGCGGTTCCGAGGCGGTTCTGACCTGCGGCAGCGCGGAGTTCGGCCTGTTGACCATGCCGGTTGAGGATTTCCCCTCCCTCCCCGAGATGCCCCCTAAGATCGGCGCCGTGGGCGGCGGGATCTTCGCGACCGCGGTCGGCCAGGTGGCTCCGGCGGCCAGCCGCGACGAGACCCTCCCCATGCTGACCGGCATCCGGGTCGACATCTCCGGCGACGACGTGACCCTGGCCGCCACCGATCGCTACCGCATCGCGGCCAGGGAGTTCGGCTGGCGCCCCGAGCGGCCGGGCACCGCGGCCGCCGCCATGGTGCCCGCGCGGGTGCTCGTCGAGGTGGCCAGATCGTTGCGCGGCGGCGAGGTCTCCGTGGCGCTGGGTGAGGGCATCGCCGGTTTCGAGAGCGTGGGCAGGGCCACCACCGTCCGCCTGCTCGACGAGCAGTTCATCGACTACCGCGCGCGGCTGACCGACGACTGGTCGATCCGGGCCGACCTGCGGGTGGCCCCGTTCGTCGACGCGATCAAGCGGGTCGCGCTGGTCGCCGAGCGCAACACCCCGATCCGGCTCTCCTTCGGCCAGGGGCAGGTTCTCATCCAGGCGGGTGGCGGTGACATCGGCCGCGGCACCGAGGTCGTCGACGCCGAGTTGTCCGGTGACGACATCCAGATCGCCTTCCAGTCCCACTTCCTGCTCGACGGCCTGAACGGTGTCGAGACCGAGTTCGTCCGGCTCAACATGGAGTCGCCGAGCCGCCCGGCCCTCATCACCGAGGTTCCCGGCGATGCCGACCCCGCCTTCCGCTACCTGGTGATGTCCCTGCGCCTGACCTGAACGCCTTCATGCCCGGCGCACCGGGGGCTCTGGGCACCTGAGCGCCGGCCGTCTCGCTGCCCAGGAGTCCTCGCGAGCCGACTTGTAGGCCGCGTACACCTTGCGGTAGTCATGGCCGCCGCGCGAC